>NZ_JBHVPD010000014.1:0-38509 GCF_042887525.1 Kitasatospora sp. NPDC057936 | reverse complement strand
TGTAACGGTGTTGGCGCGGCCGGTGGGGTCGCACCGGCACCGCCTGGGGGACCGCGACCAGGCTAACCAGACGTCAGCCGGCGGCCGTCACACCACCATCGGCAGCGGCGGTTCGACGGCCAGCGGCGCCGAGCTGCGCGCCCGGTGCTGCGCGGCCCAGGACGCGAGCGCCACCGTGCAGGCGTGGTCCAGGTGCCGCAGGCCGGACCAGTCCAGCTCCACCGGGCGGTCGGCCGGCAGCCGCTCCAGCGCGTCGAGCAGCCGCGGCAGCCGCAGGAACGTCGCGTTGCCGCTCAGCCGCACCCGCTGCAGCGCCTCGCCCGAGGGCAGCCGCTCCTCCTCCACCCGGATCTGCAGGTGCGAGGTCTGCCACGCGGACTTCACCACCGCCAGCCCGACGCCGATCAACACCCCCTCGAACAGGTCGGTGACGACGATCGAGCCCGCCGTCACCGCGAGCACCACCGCCTCGCCCCGGTGCTCCCGGCACAGCGCCGCGATCCGCCGCACCGGGACGAGCTTCGCGCCCGCGTGCACGAGGACGGCGGCGAGCGCGGTGAGCGGGACGAGCCCGAGCACGCCGGGGAGCAGGGCGGTGAACAGCAGCAGCCAGACGCCGTGCAGGGTGCGCGAGGCCTTGCTGCGGGCGCCGGCCTGGACGTTGGTGGCGCTGCGCACGATGACGGCGGTCATCGGCAGCGCGCCGAGCAGTCCGCACACCGTGTTGCCGATGCCCTGCGCGGTGAGTTCGCGGTCGTAGTCGGTGCGCGGGCCGTGGTGCATCCGGTCGACGGCGGCGGCGCTGAACAACGTCTCGGCGGAGGCGATGAGGGTGAAGGCGACGACGGTGCCGAGGCCCGCGCCGCCGGCCAGTTCGCCGAGGGTGACGCGGTCGGGCAGGTGGACGACGTCGAGCAGGCCGGCGACGCGGACCCGGGCCACCGGCAGGTCGGCGGCCGCGGTCACGGCGGCGGCGAGCCCGACGGCGGCCAGCGGGGCGGGCACGCCGCGGGCGACCCGCTCCGGCAGGTGCTTCCAGAGGACGAGCACCAGCAGGGTGGCCACGCCGAGCGCGACGGCGCTCGGGTTCGCGGCGCCGGTGAGGGCGTCGCGCAGCAGGGCGGGCAGGCCGGCGATCTTCTCCGGGCCGGTGGCCGGGGCCCGGCGGTCGGCGAGCGCGTACAGCTGGCCGGAGAGCAGGGTGAGCCCGATGCCGGCGAGCATGCCGTGCACGACGGACGCGGACATGGCGCGGAACCAGCGGCCGAGCCGCAGGGCGCCCATGGCCAGCTGGAGCAGTCCGGCGCCGAGGACGAGCAGGCCGAGCGCGTGCGGGCCGAAGCGATGGACGGCGTCGTAGACGAGGACGGTGAGCCCGGCGGCCGGCCCGCTGACCTGGAGGCTGCTGCCGGGCAGCAGCCCGACCACCAGGCCGCCGACGATGCCGGTCACCAGGCCGAGCTCGGCCGGGACACCGGAGGCGACGGCCACCCCGACACACAGCGGCAGGGCGACGAGGAAGACGACGATCGAGGCGGGCAGGTCGTAGCGCCACGGGACGGTGCGCAGGAGTCCGGTGAGCGAACCCCGGGGCCGGCCCGGGGGCGCGGTGCGGCGGGGGCGGCCCGGCGGGCCCTTGCGGCGGTGGGGCGGACGGCTCACCCGGTCACCGCCGGGCGACGGACGGGGTTTCGGCGCATGGGTACGTTCCTTCCGCGCGCCCGCCGGCGGCGGGCACGCTGCTCCGGGGCGGGCGGGGAAGCGTGCGGGTCGGCATGCGGGGAGGCATGCGGGAAGCGTGCGGATCGGCATGCGGGGAGGCATGCGGGGACACATGCGCGGACGACACATGCGCAGACACATGCGAGGAAGCGTGCGACGGGACGTGCGGGCGCGAGGGGCACGGTACGAAGGGCAGGGCCTGCGGTACGGCCGGCGCTTGCGGATGCGCGCGGTGCTAGCGGGTGCGGGCGGGAAGAAGGGCCGCACGACGGGGGCGACAGTGGGTGGCCCGGCGTGGCTCCGACGGTACCCAGGGGTGCGGGGCGGGCCAACCTCGCACACGGCCCCTTCACCCGGGCTGCACACCGGGTCCGCTTTCCGGGCCGGAACGCACGGCTCCCCGGGCACACTTGCACGACAGCCGTCCGCGTGTACGAACGAGGCCTGCCCACCACGGATCCCACAGGCCACACCCTGGGTGAACGTCCACAATCTGTTGAATCTCCCCTTGACGCCCCGACAGGCTCCGTCCTACCTTTTCTTCCACATACAGAAACCGTTCTTCCGTATGGTGGAATTCTGGAGATGAGCCCTCCGAGCCACTGCGGGCCGACGCAGGAGAAACCCGATGCCTCGTATGACAGCCGCCCGCGCGGCCGTGGAGATCCTCAAGCTCGAAGGCGTTGAGGTCGCGTTCGGCGTGCCGGGCGCAGCCATCAACCCGTTCTACGCCGCCCTCAAGGCCTCCGGCGGGATCAGGCACACGCTCGCCCGTCACGTCGAGGGCGCCTCCCACATGGCCGAGGGCTACACCCGCGCCAAGGCCGGCAACATCGGCGTGTGCATCGGCACCTCGGGCCCGGCCGGCACCGACATGATCACCGGCCTGTACTCGGCGATCGCCGACTCGATCCCGATCCTGTGCATCACCGGCCAGGCCCCGGTCGCCCGCCTGCACAAGGAGGACTTCCAGGCCGTCGACATCGCCTCGATCGCCAAGCCGGTCACCAAGGCGGCGACCACCGTCCTGGAGGCCGCCCAGGTCCCCGGCGTCTTCCAGCAGGCCTTCCACCTGATGCGCTCCGGCCGTCCGGGCCCGGTCCTGATCGACCTGCCGATCGACGTCCAGCTGACCGAGATCGACTTCGACCCGGAGGCCTACCAGCCGCTGCCGGTCTACAAGCCGACCGCGAACCGGATCCAGATCGAGAAGGCCATCGCGCTCCTCCAGGAGTCCGAGCGCCCGCTGATCGTCGCCGGCGGCGGCGTCATCAACGCCGACGCCTCAGAGCTGCTGCTGGAGTTCGCCGAGCTGACCGGCGTCCCGGTGATCCCGACCCTGATGGGCTGGGGCATCGTCCCGGACGACCACGAGCTGAACGCCGGCATGGTCGGCCTGCAGACCTCGCACCGCTACGGCAACGAGAACTTCCTCGCCTCCGACTTCGTCCTCGGCATCGGCAACCGCTGGGCCAACCGCCACACCGGCGGCCTGGACGTCTACACCGCGGGCCGCAAGTTCGTCCACGTCGACGTCGAGCCCACCCAGATCGGCAAGATCTTCGCCCCCGACCTCGGCATCGCCTCCGACGCCAAGGCCGCACTGGAGCTGTTCGTCACGGTGGCCAAGGAGCTCAAGGCCGCCGGGCGGCTGAAGGACCGCGGCGAGTGGGCCGCCGCCACCCAGGCCCGCAAGGCCCAGCTGCAGCGCCGCACCCACTTCGACAACGTGCCGCTCAAGCCGCAGCGCGTCTACGAGGAGATGAACAAGGCCTTCGGCCCGGAGACCCGCTACGTCACCACCATCGGCCTGTCCCAGATCGCCGGCGCGCAGATGCTGCACGTCTACAAGCCGCGCCACTGGATCAACTGCGGCCAGGCCGGCCCGCTCGGTTGGACCATCCCGGCCGCGCTCGGCGTCGCGACCGCCGACCCCGAGGGCCAGATCGTCGCCCTGTCCGGCGACTACGACTTCCAGTTCATGATCGAGGAGCTGGCGGTCGGTGCCCAGCACCGCATCCCCTACGTCCACGTCCTGGTGAACAACTCCTACCTGGGCCTGATCCGCCAGGCGCAGCGGAACTTCGACATCGACTTCCAGGTCAAGCTGGAGTTCGAGAACATCAACGCGCCGGAGCTGGGCGTCTACGGCGTCGACCACGTCAAGGTCGCCGAGGGCCTGGGCTGCAAGGCGATCCGGGTCACCGAGCCGGAGGGCCTGCTGCCGGCCTTCGAGGAGGCCAAGAAGCTGGCCGCCGAGTTCCGCGTCCCGGTCGTCGTCGAGGCGATCCTGGAGCGGGTCACCAACATCTCGATGAGCGGCAACGACATCGACAAGGTCAACGAGTTCGAGGAGCTCGCGACCCTGCCCGAGCACGCGCCGACCGCCATCAAGCCGCTCGCGGTCTGAGGCGGCGCACGGACCCGCAGCGTGGGGGCGGACGTGCCGCTCAGTGCGCCCCCACGCTCGCGGAACACCGGCGGCGCCGTCGTGGTTGAGCCTTCCGGGAGCGCTACCGTAACCCGGGAGTCCGACCCCACCGACCTGCCGAAAGGGACCACCGTGAGCCTGTACGACATTCCGCTGCGCACGCTGTCCGGCGAGGCCACCTCGCTCGCCGACTACAAGGGCAAGGCGCTGCTGATCGTCAACGTCGCCTCCAAGTGCGGTCTGACCCCGCAGTACGCGGGCCTGGAGCGGCTCCAGGAGCGCTACGCCGCGCGCGGGTTCAGCGTGCTGGGCTTCCCCTGCAACCAGTTCGCCGGGCAGGAGCCGGGCAGCGCCGAGGAGATCGAGACGTTCTGCTCGACGACGTACGGCGTCACCTTCCCGCTGTTCGAGAAGATCGAGGTGAACGGTGACGACCGGCACCCGCTGTACGCCACGCTGGTCGGGACGGCGGACGCCGAGGGCGAGGCCGGCGACGTCAAGTGGAACTTCGAGAAGTTCCTGATCACCCCGGACGGCTCGGTGGCCGCCCGGATCCGCCCGGCCACCGACCCGGAGTCGGACGAGGTCGTCGCCGCGATCGAGGCCGTGCTGCCGGCCTGATCGCCGCACTGCCACGAGAAAGGCCCGGGGCACGCGCCCCGGGCCTTTCTCATAGCAACAGCCGTGTACCCGGCGGCAGTTCGCCGTCCCGGGCGGCGTCGCGCAGGTGCGCCAGCAGGGTCTCGCGCAGCGCGTCGGCGGCGCGCGTGAGCGGCACCTCGTGGCCGTGCGCGACGGCGATCGTGCGCCCCAGGCCCGGTCCCGCGAACGGGGTCACCCCGAGCCCCGAGCGGGCCGCCACCATGCCGGGCACCACCGCGGGCCCGAGCCCGGCCCGGACGAAGCCGAGCACCGCGTCCATCTCCCCGCCCTCCACCGCGAACTCCGGCTCGAACCCCGCCGCCCGGCAGGCCGCCAGGGTCGCCTCGCGCACGTCGTAGCCCTCGCGGAACATCACCAGCGGCCGCCCGCGCAGCTCCGTCACCCGCACCGTGCGCCGGGCCCGCTTCGGGAGGGCGGACACCAGCACCAGCTCCTCGTGCAGCAGTTCGGTGACGTCCAGGGCCGGCGCCGCCTCCCCGCTCGCGGGGGTGATCACCAGCGCGAGGTCCAGCTCCCCCGCCGCCAGCCAGCGGACGAGGTCGCGCGAACCGCCCTCGCGCACCGCCAGCGCCACCCCCGGGTAGCGGTCCCGGAACACCCGCAGGACGTCCGGCACCAGGCTCGTGCACAGGCTCGGCGGCGCCCCCAGCCGCACCCGGCCGCGGCGCAGCTGGACCGTCTCCTGCACGGCGAGCCGCGCGCTCTCGGTGTCCGCGAGGATGCGCCGCGCCAGCGGCAGCAGTGCGTCCCCCGCGTCGGTGAGAGCGATCCGGCCGCGCGTTCGGTGGAACAGCTCGGCGCCCAACTCCCGCTCCAGTGCCCGGATCTGCTGCGAGAGGGACGGCTGCGCCACGTGTGCCGCCTCGGCCGCGCGCGTGAAGTGGCGGGTCTCGGCGACGGCCAGGAAGTAGCGGAGTTGCTGGAGCTGCACACGGCCAGGATAGGCCTCCTTGATAGTGGCTGCCTATCGTCACGAGCCGCTTCATGTCTTGGACGCACCCTTGCGGCCGTCCCTACCGTGGCTGCCATGACAACCGCGACTCGGACGGCCCGGCACCCGTCCACCCTGGCGACCCTCTGGCGGTCGACCGTCGGCAAGAAGGCGGTCATGGCCGTCAGCGGACTGGCCATGCTGCTGTACCTGGTCGCGCACATGCTGGGGAACCTCAAGGTGTTCTTCGGCCCCGACGACCTCAACGGCTACGCGCACTGGCTGCGCACCATCGGCGAACCGTTCCTGCGCTACGAGTGGTTCCTCTGGATCGCCCGCTCCGGCCTGCTGGCCGCCGTCGTCCTGCACGGGGTCGCCGCCTACCAGCTGAGCCGGCGCGACCTCGCCGCCCGGCCGAGCAAGTACGTGCACCAGCGCCGCCGCGCGAGCTACGCGACCCGCACGATGCGCTGGGGCGGGGTGATCCTCGCGCTGTTCATCGTGTGGCACGTCCTCGACCTGACGACGCTCACCGTGAACCCCGTCGCCGAGCACGGCCACCCGTACCAGAACATCGTCGCCACCTTCGGCCGCTGGTACAGCGACGTGATCTACATCGTCGCGATGCTCGCCGTCGGCCTGCACGTCCGGCACGGGTTCTGGAGCGCCGCGCAGACCCTCGGCGCCAACAACGCCCGCCGGGACCGGGCGCTGAAGCTGGCCGCCAACGGCCTCGCCCTGATCCTCACCGCGGGCTTCCTGTCCGTCCCCGTGGCCGTGATGACCGGAGTCGTGAAATGAGCTACGCGTCCTACACCGTCGGCGAGCCGATCGCCGACACCAAGGCGCCCGCCGGGCCGATCGAACAGCGCTGGGACCAGCGCCGGTTCGACGCCAAGCTGGTCAACCCGGCCAACCGCCGCAAGCACACGGTGATCGTCGTCGGCACCGGCCTGGCCGGCGGCGCGGCCGGCGCCACCCTCGCCGAACAGGGCTACCACGTCGTCCAGTTCTGCTTCCAGGACTCCCCGCGACGCGCCCACTCGATCGCCGCCCAGGGCGGCATCAACGCGGC
This sequence comes from Kitasatospora sp. NPDC057936, assembly GCF_042887525.1. Taxonomy (NCBI): domain Bacteria; kingdom Bacillati; phylum Actinomycetota; class Actinomycetes; order Kitasatosporales; family Streptomycetaceae; genus Kitasatospora; species Kitasatospora sp. NPDC057936. Next base: position 31,687 of record NZ_JBHVPD010000014.1, on the reverse strand, counting down.
CAAGAACTACCGCAACGACGGCGACTCCGTCCGCCGGCTGTTCTACGACACCGTCAAGGGCGGCGACTTCCGCGCCCGCGAGTCCAACGTGCACCGGCTGGCCCAGGTCTCGGTGGAGATCATCGACCAGTGCGTGGCCCAGGGCGTCCCGTTCGCCCGCGAGTACGGCGGCCTGCTCGACACCCGCTCCTTCGGCGGCGTCCAGGTCTCCCGCACCTTCTACGCCCGCGGCCAGACCGGCCAGCAGCTGCTGCTCGGCGCCTACCAGGCGCTCTCCCGGCAGATCGCCGCCGGCAACGTCGAGATGCACGCGCGCACCGAGATGCTCGACCTCGTCGTCGTCGACGGACGCGCCCGCGGCATCGTCGCCCGCGACCTCGTCACCGGCGAGATCCGCACCCACACCGCCGACGCCGTCGTGCTCGCCAGCGGCGGCTACGGCAACGTCTTCTACCTCTCCACCAACGCCAAGAACTCCAACGCCACCGCGATCTGGCGGGCCCACCGCCGCGGCGCCCTCTTCGCCAACCCGTGCTTCACCCAGATCCACCCCACCTGCATCCCGCGCTCGGGCGACCACCAGTCCAAGCTCACCCTGATGAGCGAGTCGCTGCGCAACGACGGCCGGATCTGGGTGCCCAAGGCGCGCGGCGACCAGCGGCCGCCGGCCGAGATACCCGAGGACGAACGCGACTACTACTTGGAGCGCATCTACCCCGCCTTCGGCAACCTCGTCCCGCGCGACATCGCCTCCCGCGCCGCCAAGAACGTCTGCGACGAGGGCCGCGGCGTCGGCCCCGGCGGCCAGGGCGTCTACCTCGACTTCGCCGACGCCGTCCGCCGGATGGGCCGGGACGCCGTCGAGGCGAAGTACGGCAACCTCTTCGACATGTACGAGCGGATCACCGCCGAGGACCCGTACCGGGTGCCGATGCGGATCTACCCCGCGATCCACTACACGATGGGCGGGCTCTGGGTCGACTACGACCTCCAGACCACCGTGCCCGGCCTGTTCGCGATCGGCGAGGCCAACTTCTCCGACCACGGCGCCAACCGGCTCGGCGCCAGCGCCCTCATGCAGGGCCTCGCCGACGGCTACTTCGTCCTGCCGCCCACCCTCAACGACTACCTGGCCCGGGAGAAGCTGCCGGCCGTCCCCGCCGACCACCCCGCCGTCACCGAGGCGGAGGCCGAGGTCGGGGACCGGCTGGGCCTCATCCTCGCCGTCGACGGCGACCGCACCCCCGACTCCTTCCACCGCGAACTCGGCGAACTCCTGTGGGACGAGTGCGGCATGGCCCGCGACGAGGCCGGGCTGCGCCGGGCCCTGGAGCGGATCCCGCGGCTGCGCGAGGAGTTCTGGCACCGCATCAAGGTGCCCGGCACCGGCCGGGAGCTCAACCAGTCGCTGGAGAAGGCCAACCGGCTCGTCGACTACTTCGAGCTCGCCGAACTCATGTGCCTGGACGCCCTGCACCGGGCCGAGTCCTGCGGCGGCCACTTCCGCACCGAGAGCCAGACCCCGGACGGCGAGGCCGCCCGCCGCGACGAGGACTACACCTACGCCGCCGCCTGGGAGTTCACCGGCACCGGCACCGCGCCCGTCCTCCACCGCGAGGCGCTCGACTTCGAGTACGTCCACCCCACCCAGCGGAGCTACGCATGAACCTCACCCTGCGCATCTGGCGCCAGGCGGGCCCGGACACCCCCGGCGCGATGACCACCTACGAGGTCGGCGGGATCAGCCCGGACATGTCCTTCCTGGAGATGCTCGACACCCTCAACGAGGAGCTCATCACCCGCGGCGACCAGCCCGTCGCCTTCGACCACGACTGCCGCGAGGGCATCTGCGGCGCCTGCGGCATGGTCATCAACGGGCAGGCCCACGGCCCGGAACGAACCACCACCTGCCAGCTGCACATGCGGCACTTCACCGACGGCGACACCATCGACGTCGAGCCCTGGCGGGCCTCCGCCTTCCCGGTGGTCAAGGACCTCGTCGTGGACCGCTCGGCCTTCGACCGGATCATCGGCTCCGGCGGCTACGTCACCGCCCCCACCGGCAGCGCCCCCGACGCGCACGCCACGCCCGTCCCCAAGGAGGCCGCCGACACCGCCTTCGAGCACGCCGAGTGCATCGGCTGCGGCGCCTGCGTGGCCGCCTGCCCGAACGGCTCGGCGATGCTCTTCACGTCCGCCAAGGTCGTCCACCTCAACGTGCTCCCCCAGGGCGCGCCGGAGCGCTCCTCCCGGGTGCGGAACATGGTCGCCGCCATGGACGCCGAGGGCTTCGGCGGGTGCACCAACACCGGCGAGTGCGCCACCGCCTGCCCCAAGGGCATCCCGCTCCCCAGCATCGCCGCGATGAACCGCGAGTTCCTGAAGGCCGCGCGCGGCTGAACTGCCCCCTCCCCTTCGGCCTCCCGTGCGTGCGCGGGAGGCCGAAGCGCGTGCCGGACGCGTCTGCGGCGTCCAGCGGGGCGCGCGGGGCGTCCGCGCGCTCCCCGATGGAGTGGTGGATCGTCAGGACCGGTGCTGCTGCGCGGATTTTCGCGCTACCGTGGTCCTCCGCTACGGAAGGACGGCATATGCCCGAGGTTCAGTCCTGTTCCGGTTGCGGCGGGTCCGGGGGGACCCAGAAGACCGAGGCCACGGTCGAACTGGACGAGGAAGGAAGCATGGTGCCGAGGATCCACACCTTCTGGTCGCCATGCGGTCGGTGCCACGGATCCGGGACGGTGATCGTCGGATGAGGTTGGTCTTCGAATGCGTCGAGTGCGGTGGGCACTACCTGCCGCCCGAGAGCCTGGCGTACCCCGACGGGCCCGCGTCCCCGATCTGGTGCTCGCGCTGCCAGACGGCCAAGCGGGCGGCCGGGGTCCGCGAGGACCCGCTGCTCGCGCGGATGGCGCTGGCCGCCGCCCGCGCCGCGGCGGCCCGGCGCGCGGCGGACACCGAACCGCCCGCGCGCACCGACGTCCGCCCGTCGCGGCCACCGCTCTCGCGCCGGTCCCGCTCCGGGCCGGGCGGGGTGCGCGGGCGGCTGGGCTGAGCCCCCGCCGCCGTCCGGCCGTCGAGAGGAACTCACGGAGCAGCGCCGCGATGGTGTCCGGGGCGTCCTCGGGGCTGTAGTGGCCCACGCCCGCCGGCTCGACGGTCCGCCCGCGCGGGAACGCCTCCGCGAACAGCGGCAGGAAGTGCCGCGCCCCCAGTGTCCGGTCCGCGCCGCCCCAGACGGCGAGCGCGGGCACGGCGGCGAGCGCGGCGCGGGCCTCGTCGCCCGGCGTCTCGAACACGTGGGCCCCGGTCGCGAAGCCCTTCGCCCAGCCGAGCGCGCCGGCCGCCTCCGCACGGGTGGGGAACGGCGAGGCGTACGCGCGCAGCCAGGTGTCGGTGATCAGCGCGTTGTTCTCGAAGCCGTTGAGCTTCAGGGTGCTGAGGATCGTGTAGCCGAGTTCGCCGAGGACGGCGTCCAGGCTGCCGTCCGCGTGCGCGCGGGCGATCCAGCGGAACCACGGGGACTCGGCCGCGTTGGCCATCAGCGCGTCCGGGAGCCTGGGCCGGCCGAAGGGCGTCGGCCCGTTGAGGCTGACCACCCCGGCGACGAGTCCCGGGCGCCGGGCGGCCAGGCCCATGCCGACCGGCCCGCCGAAGTCGTGCAGCACGAGGGTGAGTTCGCGCAGGCCGAGGTCGTCGACGAGGGCCACCAGGTTGTCGACGTGGTCCTGCAGGCGGTACGTCCGGCCGGCCGGCGTCTCGCTCTTGCCGAAGCCCATGTGGTCCGGGACCACCACCCGGTGGGTGGGCGCGAAGCGGCGGACCAGGTCGCGGAAGAGGTAGCCCCAGGTGGGTTCGCCGTGCAGGCAGAGCAGGACGGGGCCGTCGCCCTCGTCGACGTGGTGCATCCGGAAGCCCGGGGCGGTGCTGAAGTGCGGCCGGTACGGGAAGGTGCCGTCGAAGGTCTCGTGGGCGGCGATCATCGCGGGGTGCTCACTCCGTGCTGGTAGCAGGTTGAAACCACCGAGGGCGAGGCCAGACCTCGTGGTTTCATTAAGCAACCACAATGGTGGGCGGGTTCAGAACAGCGCTTCCTGGGTGTCCGGCTCCGGCGGGCGGACGCGCTCCGCGAGCGCGACGCCGGCGGTGGCGCGGCCCGTGACGGCGGTGAGCGTCCAGCCGGTGAGCAGCCGGGTGTCGAGCAGCAGCGGGTCGGCGCCGTCGGCCTGGTCGAGGAAGAGGTGCCGGCCGACCGGCGCCCGCAGCGTGCCCGCGAGGACGGCGCCGTGCACGAGCCCGTCGACGTGCCGGTAGCTCTCCGGGGCGCCGCCGGCCAGGCCGAAGCGCTCGACGTGGTCGGTCACCGGGCGGTCCGCGAGCAGCTCCAGGGCGTGGCCGCGCAGGAGCCCGTGCGCCTGCGCCCGGGCGTCGGAGAGCACGGCCCGACGGTGCGGCACGTCGCCGTGCGACCACCAGCGGTCCGTCTTGGCGCGGCTCTTGAACCGCTCGCGCGCCAGGCCCGAGGCGGCGACGGTGAGTTCGGCGCGACGGATCGCCGGGAGACCGCCGCGCGCGGTGAACGCGTAGGCGAGTGCGCCCTGTTCGAGGAGCCGGCTGTCGCCGCGCTGCTCGGCGGTCAGGCCCACCTTGAGCAGGCCGTCGCCGAACCAGGCCAGGTAGAGCAGGTACGTGCGGCCGTCGTCGAGGATCTGGTCGCGGGCGAGGGCGAGGCCGCGGTCGACGCTCTGGCACGCCGGGCACTGGACGGCGCCGCCGCCCGGATCGATCTCCGCGTGGTGCGGACACGGCGTGCGCTCGGTGGCACCGGCCAGCCAGGCCCCGGTGCACCGGCGCGGGCCGCCGAGCAGCCAGCCGACCTCCGTCCCGGCCCCGACGACGCGCTCGTGCACCCGCGGACCGCACACGGCACCGAGCCGCGGCCGGCCCTCGTGCCAGCTCAGGCCGGTGGAGATCCAGCCGGCAGGCCGGTCGGGGTGCTGCGGTGCGATCGTCACGGGGCTCCTCTCGGCCGGAACGAGTCCGGGCGGAGCCGGTCTCGGTCGGAACCAGTGAGGCTACCCGCCACCACCGACAGCGGGCACGGCCGGTACAGCGCCCGCGCCGCGTCACCCGGGCGCCCGGCATTCGGCGGACACCGGCGGGCGGGCCGAGGGGTGCATGCCTAGCGTGACGTCCTGGGGGCGATCCGAGCACTTCCGCGGGTCGGGACGGACCGTCCCGGGCCCGCCCTCCAGGAGGCACCGCACATGAGACTTCGGGCTTGTTCGAGCGCGCTGGTGAGCGCCGCGCTGACCCTCGGCCTGACCGCCGCCGCGACCCCGGCCGGGGCAGGGGCAGGGGCCGGGACCGCGACCCCGCCCGTGGCCGCCGAGCCGCGGCCGTTCCTCGACCGGCTGAACACCGTGTCCCTCGTCGGGTCCACCGTGCCCGCCAACGGCGACGTGAACCCGTACGGCACGTTCACGATCCGGGAGAGCGTCGGCGACCTGCGCCGGGGCAACGTCCTGATCAGCAACTTCAACAACTCGGTGAACCTGCCGGCGGGCCAGCAGGGCCGGGGCACCACCCTGGTCCAGGTCGCCCCGGACGGCGCCCTGACCACGTTCGCCACGATCGACCCGAACAACCTGCCGGGACCGTGCGACGGCGGGGTCGGCCTCACCACGGCGCTGACCGTCCTGCCCGGCGGCTGGGTGGTCGTCGGCAGCCTCCCCACCTCGGACGGCACGTCCACCACCGCCAAGGCCGGGTGCCTGCTGGTGCTCGACAAGCACGGGACGGTCCGCGAGACGATCGCCGGGCACGGCATCAACGGCCCCTGGGACATGACCGCCGTCAGCCTCGGCAAGCGCAGCGAGCTGTTCGTCACCAACGTGCTCAACGGGACGGTCGACGGCAACGGCGCGGAGGTCGACGAGGGCACCGTCCTGCGGATCACCCTGTGCGCCGAGGGCGACCAGCCGCCCGCCCCGGTGGCCTTCACCGAGATCGGCTCGGGCTTCCCCGAGCGGACGGACCCGGCGGCCCTGGTCGTCGGCCCGACCGGGGTCGGCCTGCACGACGGCACGCTCTACGTCGCGGACACCGTGCTGAGCCGGATCACGGCCATCCCCGACGCGCTCACCCGCAAGAACAGCGCGGGCATCGGACGGGTCATCACCTCGGGCGGCAGCCTCAACGCCCCACTGGGCATGGCCCTCACGCCCAGGGGCGACATCCTCACGGTCAACGGCGGGGACGGCAACATCGTCGAGACCACCCGGAGCGGACGGCAGGTGGCGACCAAGACGATCAACAACGAGGGCACCCCGCCCGGCGCGGGCGCGCTCTTCGGCCTCGACCTGGACCTGGACCACGACGCGGTCTACTTCGTCAACAACGCCGACAACGTCCTCGACGTCCTGCACTAGGCCCTCTCTCTCCCGTCAGGCCGTCGCACCCGGCAGGCCGGCCACCCCCACCGCGTCCAGCAGCGGGCCGCCCGTGAAGGCGGCGAGGGGGCGGCCGTGCCGGGTGAGGACGTACGAGGTGTGGTGCGGTGTGTGGCCGGGCGTCGCGACGGCGCGCAGGGCCAGGCCGTGGTCGGGGTCGAGGTCGAACTCGTCGCCGTCGTGCACCAGGACGCGCCGGTAGGACACCGCCGCGTCGGCGGGCACGAGGTAGTGCGCGCCGGTGAGCAGCGCGAGTTCGGGCCCGCCGGTGGCGTGGTCGTCGTGCACGTGTGTCTCGGCGACGTACGCGATCGGGACGCACCGGCGGGCGGCCGCGGCGAGGACCCGGCCGACGTCGGCCGGCGGGTCGACGGCCACCGCCCCGCCGGGCCCGCCCGCCAGGTAGCCGTGACCGCCCGGCGCCTCGCTCTCAAGGATGTCGACGAAGTACACGCACCCTCCTCACGGATGTACCCCGGATTTACCCCTGGGGGTATCGGGCCGGATCCTAGCAGACGTACCCCCAGGGGTATCGCAGGCGCGCGGTGGGCCGGGGCCGGGACCGTTAGCATCACGATCATGACCGAGACCCCCACCCCGGACAACCTCGCCACCGCCCTCCGCCTCGCCGCCGACACCCTGCGCGGCGCCCCCGCGGACGCCGACTGGTCCCGCCCCGCCGGCACGCTCGGCTGGTCCTGCTGGGAGACCGTCGAACACCTCGCGGACGACCTCCTCGCCTACGCCGCTCAACTCGGCCCCGCCCGGCCGCCGCGGGACCGCTACGTCCCGTTCGTCTCGACGCGCGAGGCCCCGGGGGCGCCGAACAGCTTCGTCCGCGCCGAGCCCGGGGCCGGCACGGCCGGGCTCGTCGAAGTGCTGGAGGCCAGCGGCGGACTGATGGTCGCCATCGCCCGCACCGCCTCACCCGACGCGCGCGCCTACCACCCCTGGGGCCTCGCCGACCCGACCGGCTTCGTGGCGATGAGCCTGGTGGAGCTCCTGGTGCACCTGCACGACGTCACCCAGGGCCTGGACCTCCCGTGGAACCCCCCGGCCGACATCTGCCGCCGCACCCTCACCCGCCTCTTCCCCGACATCCCCACCGTCGACGCCGCCCCCTGGCCCATCCTCCTCTGGGCCACCGGCCGAGCCCCACTCCCCGGCCACCCCCAACGCACAACCTGGCGCTGGCACGCCGACGTCCCCGCCTGACCACCCGGCCCGCAGGAAGTCGCCCCCGCCGACTTCCTGCGCTGTTTACCCAAGAACAGGGAGAAACCCCCGGCATCCGGCATACGACGGCCCAAGAACCATTAGCAGACCGTAGATCATCCTCCGAGACCCACCGCCTCGGCTCGGAGCGAAGCAGGTGAGCGACGATCTACCGGTCCGTCAACATCCGTGGAAGTACATTGCCGTCCGGGCCCGTTGCCGTCATCGACTGCCTCCAGTCACCCAGAAGCCCCGTTGAAGTCAAATTCAACGGGGCTTCTTATTCATCCCATCGGGACTAGATCGGATTGCAGTCGATGCCTTCTGGAATGCTTTCCATCAGCGCCAATGAGCAATCAGGCCCAACGATCGAGACATTGAGCTAGTAAGCGCCACTCTCCAGAACCGAATCAAGCTCGCGAAGGAGCCTTTCGACGTGCCCACGCCACTCGTCGCCGCGATCCACGTCGATCCACAGGCCATAAACCTCGGAATCATCCGCCAAGGTTCTGGGGAGGATTGAGAGAGCCAGCCGAAGTAGGGCCTCGGGAATCCTAGGGATCAAACCTTTAAGCTCCATCTTTTCCAAGGATTCGTCACTCGCTCCACTCCGGGCAGCGATAATTGCAGCCGCAGCTACCGCCGCCTCTGCGAGATCCCTTTCAAGATATTCACCAGGCTCCACTTCTGCCACCAAGGAGAGCGCCTCTCCTAGCAGGGAGAGCGCCTCATCGCTCTCCGCACCCCGAATCTCGTCACAGAGATCCATGGCATAGTCGTTCTCAAACGGCCCAGTTCCCGAGGCACTCATTCACTCTTCCTTTCCACTCCACTGACCCAAGAAGTCGCGGGCGGCCTGCAGATATTCCTGACGGCGCTTGTTGTCCATCTTGATCGCTCACTGATTTGCCAGAATTGGCGTGAACCAGTTCTCAGCCATTTCCTCTAGTCCCCGACGGGCCGCGCGACTGTCAGTCCGATAGAGAACGACCCCAGTTAGCCGTGGATAATCCCGGGCATGAGTAGCGAGTCGGGATCGAAGGTCCGTTGCCATGCCCGCCCGCTGCACCACGCCGCTCTCCGAAACCAGGACATAGATTCCGCCTCGCGCATTCGGGTCGCCAATCGGCTGATGGTCTTTACTGAGAAGCCCCGGCGTGTCTTCACCGCAGTTGTGCACCAGGACCAGCGCGGTCCCCGCGGGCACGTAGTACGCGTGGAGCAGGTTGACGGTGAGGTTGCGAGTGGCAATGTGGGTGGTTGCGGCCGGCCACTGGACGGTATGGCGCCGCCGGACTGGCGGAGCTGCTCGCCGGGGGTGATTTCAGCCCTTCAGGCCGCCAGACTCTCCACACGCGAGAGCCCCAGGTCTCAAACCTGGGGCTCTCGCGCCGAACTACCACTCAGTCGGACTCATCCGAGAAATCGCTCACCAAGCCCATGCGCCGCCATCACGCACCCCCATGGGCTCTTCCCCGGATCTCGATAGCACGCTCCCTAGCTGCCTCAGACTCTGCCTGTGCACGTCTCCGATCCGCATCGAAAAGAAGCACACCAGAGAGCTCTTCCAGGACATCAGCCATTCGTTCCCACCATGCCGCGAATTCCTCCGACTCCTCAGAGCCCGATGGTCGGGCAGAACGAACCTCGCGCAACTTGCGCAAGACTTCCTTCAATCCTTCCGGTAGAGAACTCATGACTATCCATTTCCGCCGATAACCTGGAGGAACCTCTTGCATGCAGGGCATGGGCCGATCAATTCCCCATGCTCTAGCAATGGGAATGAATTCCCTCGACCGCCACCACCGATTTTTACAGACTGGAAGGTTGAACCCGCAAGCGGAATGCCATTCGCCTCGAACTTAATGGCGCATCCCACCTCTCCACAGCCCCCGTGATGGGCCGAATCGGCGACCGCTCTCGCGGTCTTCTCCGGCATAGTGCCCGTACGAGTGTCAACAGCATAGGACATATCCGTATGCTGGCCATCTGCAGAGATTATCTTCGTCGCCACATTTGGCCGATCTGCGGGCGGAATATTCAACGCCGCGTCCGCAAAATCAAGCAGGTCCTCGTCCGCTTCACCACAGTTGTGGACGAGGACCGGCGTGGTCCCCGCCAGCACATAGTACGTGTGTAGGAAGTTGACGGTGAGGTTGTGGGTGGTGACGGCGTAGGGGTAGTTGCGGACGGCCTGAATGGTGAGGGTGGCGCCGTTTGGCTGGCGGAGATGCTCCCCCGGGGTGAGGTCGCCGGCGTCGACCCACTGCTGGCGGGTCTCGCTCCAGTAGGGGTGGTGGTGGGTCGATGTGATCTTCGACTGCTGATCAGCGGGCGGGCCGCGCGGGGCCCTGTCGTCGGCGAGGGTGAGGTCGGTGAAGTCCTTGTCGTCGGGGGTAGTGATGGTGGCGGTGACGGGTTCGGGGTGGGTCTCGCCGGTCTGGGGGTCTGTCGCCATGACGACGTCACCGTCGTGGATGTCCTCGATGGACTTGAGCGAGCCGTCGCCCATCAGCACCTTGGTGCCGGTGGGGAAGCTGTTGCGGACGAGGGAGCAGCTGGAGCCGGCTGATTCTTCGGCTTCCTTGGCTACTGCTTTGCTCTCGGTTCCTGCTGCGTCTGTCGCTACTTCCTTTGCTGCTTTTTCCTCTGCGGCCTTGACTGCTGCTGCTTCGGCTGCGCGAGCCTCAGCCGCCGCTGTTCGGGCGGTGACTACAGCCGCCTCGGCCTCCTTGGCGACGCGTTCGCCGGCCTTGATGGCGTCGTAGGCCTTGCCGATCTCCTTGTAGATCTTGAAGGCCTGGATGCCGATCTTGATGGCCTTGAAGATCTTGCCCCAGGGAACGGCGTTGAGAGCGGTGTTGATGCAGGCCATCACGTCGCCCTTGGTGAAGCAGTCTCGGGCGTCGTTGAAGCCGATCAGTTCGCCGACAAGGTCAACGACCTTGTGGACGATCTCGTCGCGCTTGTGCTTGGCCTGGTTGACCGCGTCGTCGGCGTTCTGCTTCGCCTTCACCGCGGCCTGTTCCGCCGCGGTGGGCGGCGGGGTCGGGGTTGCGGCGATGACCGGGCTGTAGGTGAAGACGGCGTCGACGGTGCGACCGGTGCTGGCCACCGTGTCCGCGTGGTTGTTGGCGCACTCGGCCGGGGTGTCACAGGCGACCTTCAGCCCGTTGGCGTCGGCCTTGTTGATCGGGCTGTTGTTGGCGTACGCGTAGGCGTTCCACTGCTGCGGGTCGCCGGCGTCGGTGACGGGGTCGGGGCTGATGAAGCGGCCCGTTCTCGGGTCGTACTCGCGCGCGCCGAGGAGGGTGAAGCCGGTGGCCTTCTCCTTGGTCCCGCCGACGAATCCCCTGTCGCCGGCCCAGACACCGTCGCCGGGCTGGGCGCCGCGTTCATTTCCGAACGGGTCGGTGGGACGGCGGACCTGAGCGAGGTTGTAGGCGTCGAGCTGGATGCCGTTGGTGCCGTGGGGATCTGCAGACTGATAGGCCAGCGTGGACTGGCCGTTGACCACGGAGCGGGTGATGGACAGGCCGTTGGGAGCGCCGTAACTGCGGACGTCGGTGACGGCCCCACTCGCGGTGTCCAGGGTTAGCTGGTCGGCTCCGAGGTTGAGTGTCGTCTTACCCGGGTCTCGCCGAATCAGCTGGTTTCCTGCGAGGTCGTACAGGTAGCTGGTGGCTCCGCTCTGGCCTGTGCCAGTGATCTGGTCGGGCTTGCCCTGGGCGTTCCAGGTCAGGTTCCTCGTACCGGGGGTGTCGGTGATCGAGGTGGTGTTGCCGGCGGCGTCATAGGTGTACGACGTCACGGCGGCTCCGGCCGGACCGGTCCGGGTGGACTTCAGCAGGGCGTGCGGGCCGCCGGTGCCGCCGCCCGTCTTCGGGTCGGTGGACGGGGTGTTGGGACCGGTGCCGAAGCCCTGGGTGGTGGTGACGTCCTTGCTGGCGTCCCCGGTGATGTCCTTCTGCACCGCCTTCGTGCGGTTGCCGATCAGGTCGTATTCGTACTGCTGCCAGTACGGCGCTGGTCCGCCGATGCTCGGCTTGCCGCCGTCTGTTGTCGGCCCGTTGGTGTTGGTGCAGGATCCGACGCCGGGGACGCTGGGCTGGGGTGCGGTCGTCTGGCTGCCGGTGTCGGTCCAGGCCTGGGTGAGCCGGCCGAGGTAGTCGTGGTTGAAGCACTGCAGGTCGGCGACCTGGCCGTCCTGCGCGTCGCGTGCCGAGGTGACCTGGCCGAGCGGGTTGTAGGTGTAGTCGACGGCGTCGACGCTCGCGGTGGGCGCGTTCTCCTTGTCGAGGATCGAGCGGGTGACGCGGCCGGTGGCGTTGTCGACGACAGTGGTGGCGACCACGTGAGCCCCGGGGCCACCAAGGGTCGTGCGGATCGGCCTGCCGTACACGTCGTAGCGGACGTCTGCCACGAGGGTGGTGGACGGGTTGAATCCGAAGGCGCTGCTGAGGGAGCCGAGCTGGCCCACGGTGTCCGTGGTGAAGGTCAGCGTTTCGCGGCCCATGCCGGCCACCGCCGGCATGACCGTGCTCGCCAGCCGGCCTGCCTCGTCGTAGGTGTTGTCGGTCTGGTAGGTGCCCGCGAGTCCGCCCTCGGCCGCGGGGATGGTGGTCTTGGCGCCGAGCTCGCGGTAGCCGCCGTCGTAGCCGGCGATCTCCGATGTGTAGGCGGCCCCGTTGGCTCCGCCGACGTAGCGGGTAGAGGAAGTCGGCTTGCCGAGGGCCAGCGTGTCGTAGGTCCAGCTCGCGACCTGCTTGGCCGGGTCGGTCGACGTGCCTTCGTAGGCCGCGACACTGCGTCCGAGCAGGTCGGAGACGGTGGTGGCGCTGAGGCCCCGGGAGTCGGTGACGGTGGCGAGGTTCCTACTGTCGTCGTACGCGGTGGTGCCGGTGCCCGAGTCCGGGTCCGTCGACTTCACCGGACGGCCGAGCAGGTCGTACTCGTAGGTCCAGAGGTTGCCGGCCGCGTCCTTGCGCCAGGCCTCCTTGCCGGCCGGCGTGTAGCCGTAGGTCGTCTCGTCGTACGGGCCGGTCGGGGTGTTCGCCTTGTACTGGCGTAGGGCGACCGTGTTGCCCCTGGCGTCCTTGATGGTGGCGGAGGCGTAACCGCCTGCCGGCGGGGTGGTGCGGACGTCGTCGGCGCCGAGGATGTCGGTGTGAGAACGCCACTGCTCGATGCCGTACGACTGGAAGACCGAGTCGGTGACCCTCCCCATGCCGTCGTAGGTCTGGACGGTCTGCGCGGGGACCTTGCTGTCCGGCTGGACTCCGCCGTTGGGCAGGAAGAGCTGCGCGCTGGGACTTGTGTCGTCGTTGTAGTAGGCGGCGCTGGACTTGGTCTGCCAGCCGTGGGAGTCGAACCGAGCCTCGGTGATCATTCGGCCAGTCGCGCCCGAAGGGACACTCGCCTGGGTCTGGCGCACGCGGCCGAGGCCGTCGTAGATCGTGTAGCTGGAGGTGTAGGTCGGGGTCGGGTCGGAGAGGGTGCTGCCCATCAGCGCCTGGGTGAGCACGTAGGAGGGCGCGTTGGTGCTGTTGACCGAGTAGGAGAACTTCCGGTTCGGGTTGTTCGGGTTCTTGCCGCGGTCGTTGCCCGGGCTCCAGCCAGCGACCGAGCGGCCGAGGGCGTCGAAGTCCTGCTCGCTGACCCTCCCGTTCTCGTCCGTGATCTTGAGCGGGGAGCCGCGGCCGACGTCGAGGATGCTGACGCTCTGCCAGCCCATAGGGTTGGTGTGGGTGACCTGGGTCGGCAGCTGTCCGGTGGGCGGGGAGTAGTCCGTCCTGGTCTCGGCGCCCGTCCGGTGGGTGGCGTCCGTCCGGGTCGGGTCGACGGTGCTGACGATCCGGCCGTAGGCGTCGAAGCGCGCCCGGGCGGTGGTGCGGTAGACCGGTTGGCCGGAGTCGTCGTAACGCTCCAGCACCTCGGTCGCGGTCTGCTCCGACGTGGCACCGGTCTGGCCGAACGGCAGGTTGTCGAAGTACGACCGGGTGTCGGCGACCGTGTTCTCCTTCATCGCGGTCTGGCCGCAGGCGCCCTTGAGGACCAGGGTGCGCGAGGCCAGCTGGGTCAGCGCGCCGTTCGGGCCAGCGGCGTACGTGAAGGAGGTGCAGAGCAGTTGTTCGGGGTGGGACAGGTCGCCGTTGTCGTAGACCGCCGTCGGCCGGGCGTAGACCGTGCCGTCGTACTGGGTGGAGCGCTCGCTGGTGCGCCAGCCGTTGGCCAGCTTGTCGCGGTTGGTCACCTTGGCGGCGTTGACGGCGCGGGCGGTAACCGGCGGCATGCCGCCCTGCTGGCTACGGGTGGCTGTCACGGGGCCGATCCACGGGTCGGAGACCACGGTGGAGACTGCGCTGCCGTTCTCCGCGTCATAGTTGACGGTGTCGCGGATGTAGCCGGCGAGGACGTTGTCGTCGGTGATGCTCCCGCCGTTCACGTCGGTCACAGTCACCTGGCGCTTGTCGGTGCCATTCGCGAGGACGTCGCCGTCCATGCCGCGGAGGAAGGTGGAGACCGTCTTGGTGCGCGGCGCCTCAACAAAGCTGCCGTTGCCGGTGAGCGTCGTGACGGTGGCGTAGCCGCGGAACTGGTCCCAGGTGCGGGTCTTGGGGTCGGCCAGGGCGGAGTCGTTGCGGTGCCAGGCCGTTCCTCCGCCGTAAACGTAGGTGGCGACGACCGGGACCTGGTCGGTCACCACGTCCTGCTGGGTCACGGACTGGACAATGATCTTGTTGAACCAGTCGTTGGCCGGGTCCAGTTTCTGCTGCCCCGGCATGTACCACTTGACCGGCATGCAGGCCATCGTGTTGCCGTCCTCGGAGGACGGCATCTTGCCGCCGGCCTCGCGCGAGCACTCGGCGGGTTGGTAGACGACGTTGATGAAGCCGCCGGTCTCGGTGGTGATCTGCTCGATCCGCGGGCGCTTGAACGGTTCGACGGACATGGCCGTTCCGTCCGGCCAGACGACCTGGCCCGGGACGCGGTTGGCAATGGCACGCGGTTTGAAGGAGACCGGCGGGACCGGGATCTTCGTCCGGCCGTTGGCGGCGGTGCGCTGGATGGAACCCAGCCACAGCGAGGGCGAGGTGCCGTCCTCCGAAGGCGGGAACGACTGGTTCAGGGCGTAGGAGTCCACGGGTCGGTAGGCGGAACCGTCCCAGACCTCGGTGTCGATCAGTGACAGCCGCTTGGTGGTCCAGAAGGTGGGCGAGCCGATGGAGCAGTCGCCGGCCGCGTCACAGGTCTGGTCGACCGGGGTGTCGGCCCAGCCCTGCGGCTTCGCCTTGCGCAGGGACGGGTCGCAGTTGGTCGTCGCGTCGGCGAAGCAGCGCTCGGCCGTGCGGAACCACACCTGGGCGGCCGGGTTGGCCTTGCCCTTGGCGGTGATCTGGTCCGGAAGGCGCTGGCCGTAGCCGGCCCAGACCGGGTAGCTGGCGCGCTGGTACTGGGCCCGGGGGCCGTTGCCGTTGTTCTGACCGCCGCCCTGGACGTAGTAGTTCTGCTCTTGCTCGTACCGGTAGGTAATCAGGTTCTGGTGCGGGTCGACGACGTAGTCGAGCGACCACTGCCAGCCCATCTGGGACCAGGAGTTGGTGGCGGGCGAGCCGTCCTTGAGGCAGGGGTCCTGTCCGCCCGGCCAGTAGATCGGCACGGTGGAGACGGAGTTGGCGGCCTGGTCGGTGCCGTCCCCGCCTGGCAGGCGGTTGGCACCGAAGTAGAACTGGGTGCCGTCGAGGGTGGTGACCCTCCAAGCCTCGCCGTTCCAGGCGCCGTTGTTCTGACCGGTCAGGCGCTCGACCTTGGTGCCGTCCTCACCCTGGAGGTGCCACTCGCAGGACTTGTCGTCCTTGACCAGCTGGCCGGCGTGCCCGGCGAGCGACAGTTGGAGCAGGTCACCGCCCCAGCACTGGTCGCCCGAGTTCTGGACACTAGCGTCCTTGCACGCCTTGTAGCCCCGGACGATGGAGCCGGGGTGCCACTCCCAGCCCTCACCGATCCAGGACGGCTGGGCGTTGGTCGAGGCGGTCTTGCCGTCCACGGAGGACGAGTCGTAGCCGAGCGAGACGCTGGGTGCGGCGCCGGCGATCGCGGAAGGCAGCTCGACGGTGTAGCCGTAGGTGAAGTTCCCGGCGTTGGCGCCGGCCTGCCAGGCCGCAGAGGGGGTGATCGGGGACGCGGTGAAGTCACCGGTGCTGCCCTTGGAGCTCGCCTCGACCGCGAGCGCCACGGCGGGCGCGGCCGAGGCCTGCGGGCTGGCGAAGGCGCTGGCGGCAAGGGACTTGGTCACCGTCCCGGTCGCCTGCGGGACCTCGACCTCCGCGACCAGGCGGCCGGTGGACTCGTCACGGTGGGACGGAACCGGGGTGCGCGTGGTGCAGCCGGGGGCACCGGGCGTGGTCAGAGCGCAGCCGGGCAGTTGGACGATCCTGGCACGGGACGCCCAGTTCGCACCGGCATTCTGCGCCCAGGACTGAGTGTCCACACCGACCTCAACGCGGCCGGGAACCGCCCCCTCGCCGGTGTCCGTCAGGACGACGAGCGCACCGTTGACTCCGGCGGACCTGGCCGTTCCCTGATCGGCGACCTCGACCTGGACGCTTGCCGCGCCGTCCTTGGCCGGGGCGAGCGGAACGGCCCTGGACACGGGCTTCGCACCCTGTGCCGTGGCGATCCAGACAGGCAACGATCCCGCCTGAACCGATCCATCTGTAGCGGTAGGTGATGCTGACTCGGCCACTTCGGTCTGCGCGGACATCGCTCGGGTTCCGGCACTGCCGAGTACCGCGACGGCTCTGCCGGCGGGCGGGCTGGAGTCTGCCGGCGGCGACCACTTCTTCCCGGTGTCCGCAGCACGGGCGGCGGGCTTGGCGTTCGTGCCTTTCACCGGCTGGGTCGTCGGCAGCGGGGTGTTCGGCGGCACCCAGATCTTGTCCATGGTCCCGGCGGCGACGGCCTCCGCCGAGGGAATCGTCACCAGGGACATGAAGACGGCCAGTGCTGCAAGAGCAGCGACTCTCGTCTGGCGGTGGCGCGTGAGCAGACGGGCACGACGTGACAACTGATCCCCCCATGTGAGTTGAGCCCCAGGGGACTCGACTGCGGATCCAGGCCACAGCGCACCCTATGCGCACACGATCAACCACGGAAAGTTAATAATGAGAAAACTCTTATGTGGCCAATGTCACTCCAAGTGCAATGCGCCATGAGCCCCGACAACTCGGACAGCCCGCCGGGGAAAGCCTTTGACAGTCGACGAACGGCGAGGGCAGCGTGCGGCTGGCCTGCACTCAATTCCCAAACGATGATGGGAACTTCATGTTGAGGTCGAAACTTCACGCTCCACCACCAGACCGCCGCCGGGACAGGAAGCGGCCATTCAGCGCCGTTCTTCTCCCACTTGCCTGCACCACGGTCATCACACTCAGTGCTGGACTCCTGGTGGTCCCCGGTATCGCCGTCGCCACCCCCACCGACCGGGGTCACGGCCCCGCGGATCCATCCTGGCCGTCGCATCCGGCCAAGCCGGCCGGCCCCACGACGCCGCGGAACGAGGCGATTCATGCCGCCCAGTCCAAGGCGAGGAGCACCGGGAAACCCGTCGTCGTAGATCTCTTGACCACAGGAGGAAGCCAGACCGCCGCGAACCCGGACGGGACACTCACGACCACATCGGCCCCGGTGGCCGAGCGGGTCCAGAGTGCCGACGGCAGCTGGCGTCCTGTCAACGCCACCCTTCGAGCCAACTCCGACGGGACGCTTTCACCGACCGCGGTGCCGTCCGTGCTGACCTTCTCCGGCGGTGGCACCGGCCCGCTGGCCACCATGGCGACGCCCGACGGCAGGAAGCTCGCGATCAAAGCGCCTTTCGCCCTGCCCAAGCCCGAGCTCAACGGCGACACCGCTCTCTACCGTTCCGTCCTGCCCGATGTCGATGTGGAACTGACCGCGACCGCAGGCGGCGGCTGGCGCCAGGTCCTGATCGTCCGCACCGCTCAAGCCGCAGCCAACCCCCAGGTCAAGAAGCTGCACTTCGACACGGTCGGCGACGGGCTCGCGGTGAAGGCGGACGCCAACGGAAACCTCACGGCCGAGGACGCGGCGGGCAAGGTGCGTTTCACCGCACCGGCACCGGTCATGTGGGACTCAACGCCTGCGGCGGCCGCTCCTGCCGCTGCTCCAGAGCCGGGGACCCGTGGCAAGTCCGCTGAGGCACCTGCCCCGGACAACGCCTCCGCCCCGGCCGAGTCGACCACCAAGGCCCCCGGCGGCAACGCCAAGGTCGGAGCGATCACCACCACGGTCAGCATCGGCGGCATCGATCTTGAGCCCGATCCGTCCGTGCTTGGGAAGGGCACCGGCCCCTGGTACATCGACCCGGGCTGGAACCCCAGCATCGACAACGGCACCCAGGCCTGGGCGCAAGTCCAGTCGGCCTACCCCAAGACGACGGAGTACAACGGCACCCAGTACGGCCAGGACACTCCGGCGGCCGGCTACTGCGGCTACATCGACACGAACAACCGCTGCGACAAGGAGGGCCGCGAGCGCGCCTACTTCCAGGTGGGCCTGAACTCCGCCTTCTGGGACTCGACTGTGCTCTCGGCAAAGCTGTACGCCACCGTCGCCCGGTCATCGAGCCCCTCCACTCCCACACCGATGGGCCTCTACTCCACCGGTTCGGCGAACAACAATCCGATCAACCAGTGGACCCGCTGGGAGGCCCAGCCCTGCCCGGAGCCCTCGAACTGCACCAAGATCGGCACGAACTGGATCTCCGGGGAAGGCGGCAAGGAGTTCGACGTGTCCGGCGTGATGACGCAGGCAGCGCGTGAGCACTGGGGCGGGTGGACCTTCCTGTTCGCACCCGACGACGAAACCAACAAGTACTACCGCCAGCGGTTCGCCAACAACCCGCACATCGTCGTCACCTACGACTTCACCCCCGTCATCAGCACCCCCGCCACCAGCCCCACCCCGGGCTTCGCCGCCAGCTCCGACTACGGCAACGCGTGCCAGACCCCGGGCACCGTCAACCCGTGGGACACCCCGGGCTGGGTCGGAGCCAACACCGACATCAACCTGAGTGTCGATGCCTGGTCCCCGACCGGCGAACAGCTGTGGACGATGTTCAAGATCTGGGACGACGACGCCGGCGGCGCTTCCTTGCTCTATGACACCAACTGGGCGGCCAGCTCCGGGCGCAGGACCGTCAGCGTCGGTTCACTCGCCGACGGCCACCAGTACGGCTGGTTCGCGGTGACCGATGACGGCACCCTGCACAGCGCGAACACCGCGATGTGCTATCTGCGCATCGACCGGACGCCGCCGACCGCCCGGATCACCTCGACCGACTTCCCCGAGTCCGGCACCCTGGGCGGCCACCCGAAGCTCGTCGGTCAGGAGGGCACCTTCGTCCTCACCGGCACCGACCCGGCTCCGCCCGGTGGCGGCCGTTCCTCCGGCCTGGCCTGTGCCCGCTGGACCAACGACCCGGTCCAGGCCGCGTCCACCAACTGGAACTGCAACGACGGCGGCAACATCGTGAAGATGGACGTCAGCGGCACCTACACGCTGAAGTACACGCCGTGGCACTGGGGGACCAACTTCCTCTACCTGCAGACCCAGGACAACGCGGGCAACATGTCGCAGCCGGTCGCGTACACCTACTACGTGCCGAGCAACCCCGACGCCCCCGCGCCGATCATGGGCGACGTCGACGGCGACCGGAAGGCCGACGTCCTCCTGCCGGACGCCACTGGCGCGCTGCGTCTGATCGGGGCGAGCACCGACCCGTACGCGGCTCCCAACGCCAAGCCGCAGTCCGCACCCGGCACCAGCGACTGGAACAGCGTCCAGACCACCCACCGCGGATCGTTCAGCGACCGGAACGTCGACGACCTGATCGCGCACGCACCCGGCGCCACCAAACTGTACCTGTACGCCAACGACGACATTGCCGCACATCTCGACGGCCAGGCCGCCGTCGAGATGGCCAAGTCCCGCAAATGCGCGCTTCCTGACACCACGACGATCACCTGCACTGACTACGGCAACAGCGGCGACTGGTCCGCAGTCACCCAGATCGCGGCATTCGGATCGACCTCCGGAGACACCCCCGTCAAAGCCGGCACAGGTCTTTCCGGACTCCCCCGCTCCTCCCTCCTCTTCGTCGAGAACGGCAGGCTCTGGCTCGCCAAGTCGAACAGCGCCAAGACCCTCGACGGCCCCGCCATCCTGCTGTCCGGGAACAACCAGGACTGGAACCTCTACGACCTGATCACCCCGGGACCGGCCAACGGCACCGACATGCCCACGCTGTGGGCCCGCTCCAAGAACGACGGCACCATCCACACCTACCAGCTGGCAACGACCGCATCCGGCGGCTTCGACGCCACCGCGTTCACCGACCCCACCAAGGGCTGGATCGCCGGCGGCATCGACCCGAAGCTGTACCCGAAGGTGGGCTCCAACGGTGACCTCACCGGCGACGGCATCCCGGACCTCTGGGCCGTCGACACCAACAGCCAACTGGTCGCCTGGTCCGGCACCGGCACCAGGTCCCCCGGGACGGACAAGAGCGGCCCGACCGTGACCGGACTGGAACAAACTCCTGTCGTCCTCGGCAGCCTCAACCGTCCACTCGGGAACTGGCTCGCCACACCCGACGGCAGCACCAACGTCGTCGACGGCCAGGGCCGCGCCAACGGCACCGCAGCGGGAATCGGCTGGAGCGGCGACCAGGTCGACGGCCGACCCGCCACCGTGGCCACCTTCGCCCCGGGTAGCGGCTCGAACATCACGATGTCCGGCCCCGTGGTCGACACCCGCAAGAGCTTCACCGTCTCCACCTGGGCCAAGTCGGGCCCGGCCGGCGGTGTGATCGCCAGCCAGGACACCGTCCACGGCAGCAATTTCATGCTGTACAGCGACGGCGCCGGAAAGAACTGGACCTTCGCCCTTGCCAACGGCGACAACGACAACTGGCCGTACGACTGGACCTCCACGGCCAATGCCAGCGCGCCGGTCCGCCCGGGCGTCTGGACACGGCTCACAGCCTCCTACAACGCCGGAACGGGGTTGATGTCGCTCTACGTCGACGGCGTCCTCGCCGCCACCGGCTACCACCAGGCACAGTCCAGCCCACCGTCCGCAGGCACCTTCACCCTCGGCCGCTACAGGTACCAGTCCAAGCCCACCGTCTCCTTCGACGGCAGCATCAGCAGCACCGCCGTCTACCCGTTCCCGGTCAACCCCACAGCAGCTGGCACGAGCGGAGTCGTCCAGTCCGCTGTCAACGGCTCAACGTGCATCGACGACAACAACTCCGGAACCGCCGACGGCACCGCCATCCAGCTCTGGCAATGCAACTGGCGATCCTCACAGACGATCACGTTGAACGGAGACGGCACCATGCGGGTTCTGGGTGGCTGCCTGACCCCGGCCAACAGCGGCCGCGACAACGGCACGCCCATCGAATACCGCACCTGCAGCGGCACCACGGCCCAACAGTGGTTCCCGCTCGCCAACAACACGCTGTACCACCCGGCCTCCGGTCGCTGCCTGGACCTGCCCTACGGGAACCCCGTCAACGGAAACCGACTCCAGCTGTGGGACTGCAACTCCGGCAGCGGCCAGCAATGGATCAACGCCAACCTGCGCACCGCAGTGCTGCCGGCTCCGCCACGCTCATGACCTCCGGCTGAGTTCCGAACCGGTGCCTCGGGCCCGTTCCGCTGATTGGTGGAATGGGCCCGAGACCGTTTCGCCAACACGTCTCCACGACTGTCGGCCCACCCCGCAGCCAAGGGAACCAGTGCCCTTGATCCCGGCCCCCACCCGACCACCAGCGGCGGACGCCTCTCCCCCAGGTCGGGGTGCGTGGCTCGGTGGGGTGTTCACGATCTATTGTGGCGGGCGCCGGTGGCGGTGTTGGGGTGGAGGTGTGGACGGTGGCGGGGCAGCGGCACCACGTCCCGGGGCCGTAGCAGACCTCGATCCACGGCCACCAGCGCGGGCGGAGGCATCTTCAGTGGCGGCGCGCTGACCCTGGAGCCCAGCCAACACCGGCGGCCTCGGCGGTGGCGCCTTCGCCGGATCGAACGGCAAGCTGACGGCGGAGGCCGGTGTCGTCAACTAAACAGCGCCGACAGCGCCCCCGGCGGCATCTACAACAACACCGGCACGGTGGGACTCGTCGCCACCACCGTGGCCGGCAACCGCCCGACCAACTGCGCGGGCAGCCCCACCCCCGTCCCCGGGTGCTCCGGCTGACCCACACCCACGCCGCAACGGCGCCGCCGGGAAAGCCTCCGGTGGCGCCGTCGCAGCGTGCGCGGACCTGTCAACACCAAGGTCATTCCGCGCACTTGATGGCCAGTCGGACACGCCGCAAGGCCCCGCGCTTGCCAGATGATCAGCTGATATGAATCAATACGCAAGGTTCATTCATATCAGCTGATGGACTGCAGGCTGGGCCAGGGGGACCGGCGGGACGGGGGTGGCACACGTGTCGCGGTGGCGGACGCCCGACGATACAGAACTACTGGCGCGCGAAGGCGAGCTGACCCGGCTTCGGGCTGTCGTCGACGGTCTGCGCAGCGGCCGCGGTGCCGTGATCGAGATCGCGGGCGACCCGGGGACGGGAAAGAGCGCGCTCCTGCGCGTGGTCGCCGACCATGCCCGGGCGCGCGGCATCCCGGTCTCCCAGGCCCGCGCCGTGCGACGGCCGACGGTGCCGTACCAGATCTTCGTGGACGCGTACGGCGACCGGCTCGCCGGTGAGACCGCCGATGAGCAGCGCGACCGCTGCCGCGTCTTCCGGGACTCCGGGGCCTGCACCGGGCCGACCTCCGAGGAGCACTTCCGCCGTGGGCGGGTGGCCCGCGAGCTGCTGGCCGAATGGGCCGCCGCGGCGGGCGGTGGCGTGCTGTTGCTGGACGACGTCCACCTGTGCGATCCGGAGTCGGCCGAACTCGTCGCCCAGCTCGTCCGCACGCCGGTGCCGGGCCCGTTGCTCCTCGCCGTCGCGCACCGGCCCCGCCAGACCGCCCTGCCCCTGCTGGAGGAGCTGAGCCACGGCGTGCGGGCCGGCAGCGTCGTCCGGATCGAGCCGGCCGCGCTGGACCCGGCGGCCGTCACCGCCCTCCTGGGCCGCCGGGGTCCGGCGAACGCCTACGACCCGCCCGACGTCGTCGGCAGCACCGAGAGCGCGGGCACCGTCGGCACGCCCGCCGACGCCCGTCGATTGTGCGCCGCCGCCGACGGCAACCCCACGTACGTCCGCATCCTCGCCGCTGCCGACTGGCATCCTGACGACTGGCCGGCGAGTCCCGGGGAGAACCGGGACGGACTGCTGCGCGAGGCGGTGACGCTGGCAGCCGAGTTGGACGCGCTCACGCCGGACGCGGCCGCAGCGGTCGACGCCGCCGCCGTGTTGGGCGACCACGTCGAGCCGGCGGATCTCACGATGGTCTCGGGGCTCGAACCCGCCCGCGTCCACGCCGCACTCGCCGAACTGACCCGTGCCGACCTGCTGCGTCCCGTCGCCGGAGGCGCGCGGTTCGCGTTCCGGCATCCGGTGCTGCGGCACGTCGCCCATGAACGCGCGGATGCCGTCTCCCGGGTGTCGGCCCATCGCCGGGCACTGGACCTGCTCACGGACCGCGAATGCACGGCCGCCGCCCGCGCCCGGCACGCGGAGCAGCTGGTCGGCACGGACGGCGTCACCGCGCTGGAGCTGCTGGTCGAAGGCGCGCAGGAGATCGCCGACGACGCGCCGGCCACGGCGGCTCGTTGGCTCGGGCTGGTGCTCGAATCCCTGCCCGGCAGGGACGCCCTCCGGCTGCCCACGGATTCGCTGGTGCTCGCCCGTGCCCGCGCACTCGCTGCCACCGGCCGACTCGCCGACGCGCGGGCGCTGACCCACGAGGTGCTGCGCGAGGCGGCGCGCCTCGACCCGGAGCTCCGCGCCGAGGCGTACCTCGTCTCCGCCCTCTGCGAGCGGCAGCTCGGGCGCTACCGGGAGGCGGAGGCGCTGGTCCGTGCGGCCTTGGGCGACCTGCCCGGGTCGCTGCCTGGTCCCGGTCCCGGTCCCGCTCCCGCGCACGTCGCCGAACTCGCCCTGGAATACGGCCGGGTCTCGCTGCTGGAAGGGACCTATGAGCAGACACACCTGTTGGTCGGGCGCACTGTGCAGGCCGCGAACGGCGCCGAGGACCGGACATCGACGGTGGCCGCCAAGGCACTCGCGGCTCTCGGTGACACCTACCTCGGCGACGTGGCGGCCGCAGCGCCCGCGGTCACCTACTGCGCCGGGCGACTGGACGGCCTGCCGGACACCGTGCTGGCCCGCAACCCCGAACTCCCCGCCGCGATCGGCTGGTCCGAGGTGTTCCTGGAGCGTTTCCCGGCCGCCTCCCGGCACTTCGGGCGGGGTCTGGCCGTCACCAGGGCCGGCGGCCCGCAGCAGATGCTGCCGCACCTGCTGCTGGGGCAGTGCGGCCTCGACACCCGCACCGGCCGGCTCGACCGGGCCGTCCGTTCGGCGCTGGAGGCCGAACGGCTGGCCCGCGCCGCCGGCGCCCACGACGTGGCCGGCCGCGCCATGGCGCTCCGGGCGACGGCACTCGCGTGGGCACAGGGCAGGCAGCAGTCCGCTGCCGTCGTCGCGCTCGCCGAGGCGGGAACCCACGGCACCCGTCCCGGCGACAACTGGTGGGCCGGTTCCGGGGTCGGTGCGCTCGCCCAGGCACAACTCCTCACCGGTGACGCCCCCGCGGCGCTGCGGACCCTGCTGGACGACGGCGGGGGCGACGGCCTGCCGTTGCTCCAGCCCACCCTGCTCCCCCAGTGGCTGGGCGTCCTGGCCATGGCGGCCGTGCGCTGCGGAGACCGGACCGGCGCCGAACGCTGGGCCCGGCAGGCCGACTCGGCCGCCGACCGGCTGGGACTGCCCGGCCAGCGCATGCACGCCCGCCGGGCACGGGCCCTCGTCCACGCCTCCGGCCACGAGCACGACACCGCCGTCGTCCTGTTCGACCAGTCGGCGCAGGGCTTTCGGCGCGCGGGCCTGCCGATCCAGCAGATCTGGACCCTCGTGCTGGGCGCGGCCTCGACGGCGGCGGTCCACGGTCCTGCGGCTGCCACGGCCCAGCTGGACTCGGCCCTGCATCTGGCCCGTCACTACGGCGCCCTGCGGCTGTCCGAGGAAGCCCTGCGGGAGCAGGCGAAGCTGACGACCGGAACGACCCGGGCCCACCGTCCCGCGACGGACCGACGGCAGCCCCTGCGGCTGCTCACCGAGCGCGAGCGCGAGGTCGCCCGGCTGGTCGGCGCCGGCGTCACCAGCCGCCAGGTCGCCCACGAGCTCGTGCTGAGCACTCGCACCGTGGAGACGCACCTGCAGCGGATCTACCGCAAGCTCGACGTACCGTCACGAGCCGCACTGGCCCGCCTGGTGGAGCGGGAGCTGCACAGCCCGGGGTAGGCCGGGCAGGGGCGGTCCGGCCTCATCCGCGGACGCTGTTCAGCTCGTCGCGCACCCGGCTGCGGACCCGGGCCACGGCCGGGGACGCGGTGAAGGCGTCCGCCACCTTGATCAGCCAGGCGACCTCCTCGTCGATGCCGACCTGCCCCTCGGACGGGACGTATCCGGCTGACGGTTCGGCGGGGTAACGGTGCCCGGCCCCGGCCGCCTCCAGGGCGGCGGCGATGCCGGCCGCCTCCACGGTCGCGGCGACCTCGTGGCGCCGACGAAGGCGCACTCCGCCGGTGCTCGCGGTGCTCGCGGTGAACTCGGCGACCCACGACGGCACCTGCGGGTGCACGTACGGACGGAGCGCGAGCTGGCCGTCACGGATCTCGATGATGCGGCGGTAGAGCGCGAACTGCGCACCGTGCGGCGTGCGCCGCCCCACCCGCGCGGTTTCCGGCAGCAGCTCCACCGCCGGCACCGTCGCCCGCAGCACCGACCACAACGATTCCAGTCGGCGGTACGCGTACCGGGCGCGCAGCGGTCGCCACCACCTCGCCAGGTGGCCGCCCCAGGCGGGCGCGGTCGCTCCGGCCAGCATCAGGACGACGCAGACGAGTGCCGACACGGCGGACGCCGCGCTCTCGGCGCCGATCTCACCGCCGGTGGTCAGCAGGTCGACGACGTCGTTGACGTTGCCGGCGATCCAGAGCAGCCCGATCACGGTCCCGGATGCCATCAGCCGCAGTCCGGAGCGGAGCGCGCCCGGCGGCATGCGGCGGGCGGCCCGGCCGGTCAGCAGTCCGAACACGGCCAGCCGCCAGACCAGGTGGGCCGTGAGCAGCCCGATATAGGCGACCAGGAGGAACCGCCGCCGGCCGTGCGCGACGACGAGGGCGCCCACCTGGGTGGTGCCGGCGGCGACGTACGCGCCGACGCTCAGCAGGAAGGCCCCCGCCGTGATGGCCGCCTGGCGTCGGAGCCCGCCCCGGACACCGCCCCGGATGCCGTCCGGCGGCTGGATCGAGTAGGCCAGCATGGCCAGGAAGCCGACCGCGAGGAGTTCCAGCTCGTCGCTGACGAGCCGGAGGCAGCCGAATCCGAACCAGGACCACGGCCAGGACCCGAGGCCGCTCACCGCGGTGAACGTCGCCGGAGGCGTCGTCGCCAGCCCCAGCCCCAGGCACAGCCCGGAGGCGTACACGTAGCGGAGCGCCGGATCCGACCGCCGACCGCGGTCGGACAGGGCCTTGGCCGCCGTTCCGACGAGGGTGATCAGGCAGGCGAGGTAGTCGGCCACGTCGGCCAGCCGGTCACTCATGGTCTGCCGCACGGCTCCTCGGTGCCGGTCCGAACACGGAGCCCAGCCGGGTCACCCGGCCGTCGGAATCACCGGTGTCCGCGGACCCGGTCCGGGCCCGGTGCCTGGCGCGTTGCAGGACGAGGGAGGCGATCAGTTCGGCCTCCTGCTCCTGACGGTCGGAGTAGGCCGAGCGGCCGAGCACGCGCCGGATCAGCTCGCCCGACAGATGGGGCATCAGCGCCTCGGACGCGGCCGATCCGAGCGCGGTCGTGCCGGTGTGCCCGCAGAGCAGGTGGCCGACCTCGTGGAGCAGGATGTGCTGCTGGTGCAGCACGCTGGTGTCGGAGGGGTACCCGATGTAGTCGGCCCGGTCGGTGCTGGCCAGGATCCCGCACGGGCCCCTGCTCCGCCCCGGCAGCGGCACCAACTCGAGCGGCCTGCCCCGCATTCGCGCCAGTGTCTCGGCGAGGGCCGGCATCTCGAAGGGCTCCGGAAGGGGCAGCGCCTCCGCGATCTCCCGGCACCTCCGCCACAACTCCGCGTCCCTGTGGTCCGCCTGCCTCACGATTCCTCCCCCCGGGCTCGTCGACGGCGCGCCGACGAGAAGTGATCCTAGGCGCGGACGACGGTTCGGCTGGAATCAGCCGGCCCGCCCGGCGTTGGCCTCGCGTCTGGCGATCGCCTCGATCATGTCGCTGATCGTCCCGAGCCCGTCGGCGGACAGGGTCACCGCGCGCAGGGCCACGTCGCGCACACCGGAGTCGCGCAGAGCGCCGAGAAGCTCCAGCTCTTCGGCGATCCGCGCGCTCCGCTCGTCGTCGAAGAAGTAGACCGGGGACACCTGGAAGAAGGTCGCCAGCGCCTCCAGGTGACGCTTGGTCGGGTTGTCCCGCCGACCGGTGCGCAGCTGCCAGAGGTACGTCGCCGAGAAGCTCTCACCGGTGGCCTCACGGCAGGCCCGGGCGACCTCGTCATTGCTGTACGGCTCGCGGTTGGGACGGCGAACCACCTGGAACAACCTGTCGATCCTGTCGGCGAGCGTCGACGTGCCGGGGTCGGGACCGAGCATCGCGGACCTCCCTCACACCTCGCACCGTTCGCCCGGATGCACCGGGCCTCTCGTCGCGATCATCCTAGGTGACACAATCGGGGTGCGTGCCGGACGACGGCCGACGCCCACCCCGGCCTGCCGGGTTACCGAAAGTCGACTGCCCCCCATGGACCTGATGCCCGCGGAGATCGACGGCCTCCTCACGAACTACGTGTACCGGGACGACGGTGCCCTCGACGACCTGATCGCCGCAGGACCGGCGAGTCTGCACCGGCTCCTCGCCATTCTGGCCGGCCGGGCCGAGCCGGGCTGGGACATGGCGGAGATCACGCGCCACGACCGGGACGACTACCGGCGCCCCGGCTCCTTGCAGATACTCCTGGCCAAGGCCTTCCCGGATGCGCTCTTCGATGCCCTGGCAGACGATCCCTCGCTCGAATCGGTGCTGGCCCGCGAGACGTTCTCGTGCGTCGAGGATGCGCGGACCCTGCCGTTCCTGGAGCGCCAACTGCGGTCCCGTAGCCCCGAGTACCGCCGCCGGGCGCTGCGGGGTCTGGCCGAGAACGGGACGGCCGATCACACGGAGGCCGTCCTTGCGTGCCTGGCGGACCCCGAGGTGCGGCCCGACGCACTGGCCACGCTGGCGCGGCTGGGTGACGCCCGGGCCGTCGAGCCGTTGCTGCGCGCGCACACCGCGGACGACTCACCTCTCGCCCGGCTCGCCGGACTGGCCCTGGACCAGGTCGAGCAGCGCCTCGGCGGCCCGCCGGCACCGCCGGTCTGGCGCGAGCTGGGGCCGGTGGCGTTCACCGCGGAGACCGTGGGGCTCGGCGTGCCGTGGAACGTGGCCGAGGTCCTGGTGGAACCCGGGCAGACCGTCCGGGGCGGCGAACTCATGGCCACCCTGTCGAATGACGCGATCGACCAGGAACTGATCACGGACTGGCCCGGCACGGTCACGGAGGTCCGGATCACCGTGGGCGACGAGGTTCCGGAGGCGGCCGTCGTCCTCGTCGTGAGGTCGCGCCGCCGGATCGGGTAGCGACGCGAGTACGGTCCGCGGCACAGTCGGAGAGAGCTCCCGTGTTGTGACAGACAAGGGATCGGCCGGCCCCTGGATGACGGAGCGTCAGCCATGGCCGGCCGGTGCCGCGGACTGATCGGTGGCCGCTCAGCCCTTGGAGTTCTCGCGGAGTCGATGGATCCCGATGATCCCGGAACGGTGCACTCGGGCACATCGGTAGAACTACGCAACCGGAGACTGCGGTTCACCCTGCGGCCGGAAACCCGGGAACCGGGACGTGCGGGCCCCGAGGAGGAAGCGAGGATTCAACACGCCCGCCCACCAGCAGCGGACGCCTCCCCCCGCAGGTCGGGGTGCGTGGCTCGGTGGGGTGTTCACGTTCTATTGTGGCGGGCGCCGGTGGCGGTGCGTGGAGTGGAGGGGTGGACGGTGGCGGGGCGGCGGAACGACGGGGTGCTGGCGGTCTGGGCGGAGACGCAGCGGCAGCAGCAGCGCCGGGAGGAGGCCCGCTGGCGGGCGCAGGCGGCGGAGGAGCGGCGCCGGGAGCGCGAATTGCGGGAGGCGCAGCGGGCGGCGGTGCGCGGCGAGCGGGAGGCGCAGCGCGCGTACCAGCAGTCGCGGGAGGCGGACGCGGCCCGCCGGACGGCCGAACTGGACGCCCGGGTCGAGGAGTTGCGCGGGTTGCTGGCGGCCGGGCTGCGGGAGCCGGAGTTCAGCCCGCAGGCGTTGCTGGCGCCGCGTCCGGTGCCGCCGTTCGAGCCGGGTGCGCTGGGTGAGCCGGTGCCGATGCCCGATCAGAACGCCTACCTGGTGCCGCCGCCGGATCCGGCGCAGTCCCGCAACGCGGGGGTGTGGCAGCGCTACGAGCAGTACGCGGCGCAGGCGCGTGCCCGGTTCGAGCAGGACTGGTACGCCGCGCAGGCGCAGGAGGCGGACCGGCAGCGGCGGCTGGCGGCCTGTCACCAGGAGTACCTGGAGCGGGTGGCCAGGCACCGCAGGGAGGACGAGGAGCGGACCGTCCGCACGGAGGAACTGCTGCGCCGGCTGCGCGCGGGCGAGCCGGAGGCCGTCCAGGAGTACTTCACGGCCGGGCTGTACGCCTCCGCCGCGTGGCCGGAGGGCTTCCCGCACCGGCTGGTGGCGGCGTGGGAGGCGTCGTCGCGCCAGCTGGTGGTGAACTGGGAGCTGCCGGGCCCGGACGTGGTGCCGGCCGCGGTGCGGGTGCGGTACGTGAAGTCGGACGACCGCGAGGCCGAGGTGGCCCGTCCGGCGACGGAGCGCAAGGCGCTGTACCGGGAGGTGCTGGCGCAGACCTCGCTGCGGGTGGCGGCGGAGCTGTTCCGGGCGGACCGGGACGGGATGCTGGACTCGGTGGTGCTGAACGGTTTCGTCCGCGGCATCGACCCGGCGACCGGCCGGGAGTCGGAGCGCTTCCTGTCGACGCTGTCGGCCGCGCGGGCCGACTTCGCCGGGCTCGCGCTGGACCGGGTGGCGCCGGTGGAGTGCTTCCAGGGCCTCGGCGGCACGCTGTCGGCGCGCCCTGAGCGGCTGGACGAGGTGCGGCCGGGCCGGCTGCCGGAGACGGTGGGCGGGAGCCTGGCCGGGCACGGCGGCGAGGACGACCCGGACCTGTTCGAGATGGACCCGATCGAGTTCGAGAACCTGATCGCGGAGCTGTTCCGGCTGCGCGGTTTCCGGGTGATGACGACGGCCCGCAGCGGTGACGTCGGGGTGGACGTGGTCGCCGAGGACCTCGATCCGGTGACCGGCGGCAAGATCGTGATCCAGGCGAAGCGCTACCGCTCGACCGTCTCCCCCACGGCCGTGCGCGACCTCGACTCCACCGTGCGCCACCACGGCGCGATCAAGGGCATCCTGGTGACGACCGCAGGCTTCGGCCCGGGCTCGTACGAGTACATCCGCAACAAGCCGCTGTCGCTGGTCAGCGGCCCCGAGCTGGTCGAGCTGCTGGCCGAGCAGGGCCTGCGCGGGCGGCTCGGCGGCGCCCCGCACGCCGTCGACGAGGCACCGGACGGGGACGGGCCGGCCGAGCGGCGCACCGGTGTCGAGGTGGTGTGGCGGAGCCGGACGGCCGGCGGGGACGCGGTCGAGCTGGACGTGACGGCGTTCGTGTGCGCGGGCGGCCGGGTGCTGAGCGACGAGCACTTCGTGTTCTTCAACAATCCGCAGGACCCGGACGGCGCGGTGCGCCTGCACCCGACCCGTTCGGTGCCGGGCGAGCCGTTGCGGGCCGCCCGGGTCACGCTGGACCCGGCCCGGCTGGGGCCCGCGGTGGAGGAGGTGGTGATCGCCGTCTCGACCGAGGAGGAGGAGCCGCCGGCGCTGCCCCTCGGGTACGTGCACGGGCTGGCGCTGACGGGCGCGTACGGGCAGGGCGTGGCCGGTCCCGAGCGGTGGACGGCCGACACCGGGGGCGTGCCGGACAGCGCGATGCTGGTCGGGGCGTTCCACCGCAACGGCGGGGGCTGGCGGTTCACGCCCTCGGGCGCGTCGGTGACCAACGGCCTGGCCGGGCTCGCGGGGGCGTTCGGCGTGGCGGTCGAGTAGCGGGGCTCCGCCGAGCGGTATCGGGGTCGAGCGTCATACCTGAGGAGGAGAGGGGCCCCCTCCACTACGGCAGGAGGGCGGGGGTCACCCCTCCCCGGGACATACGAATCGCCTTCGAAGTCCTTGGAAGGATGGAACGTACCCGATCATCCGTTCCCGTCCCCTCCAGGAGTCTCCCCGTGACGATGCCCGCAACCGCCGTCCGCACCGGCCGGGCGGCCGCCCGCGCCACCGGCCTGAACAAGGTCTACGGGGAGGGCGAGACCCGCGTCGTCGCCCTGGACAACGTCACCGTCGACTTCCCGCAGGGCGAGTTCACCGCCATCATGGGCCCCTCCGGCTCCGGCAAGTCCACCCTCATGCACTGCATGGCCGGCCTCGACACCGTCTCCTCCGGCTCCTCCACCATCGGCGACACCGAACTCGTCGGACTCAAGGACAAGCAGCTCACCCAGCTGCGCCGCGACCACATCGGCTTCATCTTCCAGGCCTTCAACCTGCTGCCCACCCTCACCGCCCTGGAGAACATCACCCTCCCGACGGACATCGCCGGCCGCAAGACCGACAAGGCCTGGCTCGACCGCGTCGTCGACACCGT
>NZ_JBHVPD010000013.1:0-129232 GCF_042887525.1 Kitasatospora sp. NPDC057936 | reverse complement strand
GGTTACATTCCGAACCCGGAAGCTAAGCCTCACAGCGCCGATGGTACTGCAGGGGGGACCCTGTGGGAGAGTAGGACGCCGCCGAACAATCATTCAAGAAAAGCCCCTGATCCATTCGGATCAGGGGCTTTTCGCATGTCCGGAGACTTTTCCGGGACGTTCTTACGGCTGCTGGATGACGTCGCGTTGGTACCAGGTGCCGGTCTTGCCGCCCAGGTCCGCCGGGCCGGCCGGGCCGACCGGGACGAATCCGGCTTTCGTCAGGACCTTCTGCGACGCGGTGTTCTCGTGTGAGGTGGCCGCCCGCAGTGTCCGCAGCCCGTACTGTGACGCCGCCAGTCGGCACAGCGTCAGCACCGTGGCCGTCGCCAGGCCGCGGCCGGCGGCGTGCCGGGCGACCCGGTAGCCGAGCTCTGCCGAGTGCTCCTCGTGCTCGATGTCGACCAGGTTGAACCTGCCGAGGACCGACCCGTCCTCGGCGAGGAGGACGTGGAACGCGCAGAGGCCGGATTCCTGTTCCGCCAGCAAGGCGCTGTAGCGGGCGGTGAATTGATCGAAGAAGTCGTCGCCGCGGTCGGAGATCGACGCCGCGAAGTAGGCGCGGTTCGCCAGCTCGAAGGCCAGGACGGCGGGGGAGTGTTCGGCGTGCAGCCGCTTCAGCTCGGGCATCGCCCGACTCTATGCGTCCGGGGCGTCCGTGCCACCCGGGTTTCCGCCGGGTCCGGAGCCGGAGCCGGAGCCGCGACCGGACCGCGACCGGGTCCGGGTCCGGGCTCAGAGGCGGCCGGCGGCCTTGAGGGCGAGGTAGGTGTCGGCGAGGGCCGGGGAGATCCTGCTCGGCAGGGCGTCGAGGACGGTGACGCCGCGTCGAGTGAGGCGCTCGGCGGTGCGGCGGCGGTCGGCGCGGGTCTGCTCCGCGGCGGCGGCGCCGTAGACGGCCTCGACGGTGCCGCGGCCGGCGGCGAGTTCGTCGAGACGGGGGTCGGCGACCGAGGCGAGCACCACCTCGTGGCGCTTCACGAGCTGCGGAAGCAGCGGGAGGAGACCCTCTTCGACCGTGCCCGCGTCGAGGCCGGTCAGCAGGACGATCAGGGAGCGGTGCGGTGCCATCCGCAGTGCGGTGGCGACCAGCGAGCGCATGTCGGTCTCGTAGAGCGCGGGTTCCAGGTAGGCCATGGCGTTGGTGAACGCGGGCAGGACCTCGCTGGGGGAGCGTCCGGCGACGGCGACGCGCGGGCGGAGGTCGTGGGCGAGCAGGTCGACGCGGTCGCCGGCGCGGGTGGCGAGTGCCGTGAGCAGGAGGGCGGCGTCGAGCGAGGCGTCCAGGCGCGGGGCGTCGCCGACGCGGCCGGCGGAGGTGCGGCCGGTGTCGAGGACGATCAGGATGTGGCGGTCGCGTTCGGGGCGCCAGGTGCGGACGGCGACGGTGTGGCGGCGGGCGCTGGCGCGCCAGTCGATGGAGCGGACGTCGTCGCCGGGCAGGTACTCGCGCAGGGAGTCGAACTCGGTGCCCTGGCCGCGGGTCAGCACCGAGGTCCGGCCGTCGAGTTCGCGCAGGCGGGCGAGCCGGGAGGGCAGGTGCTTGCGGCCGGCGAAGGGCGGCAGCGCGCGGACCGTCCAGGGGGCGAGGTGCGAGCTCTGACGGCCGGCCAGGCCGAGCGGGCCGAGGGAACGGATCGTCACCCGGTGGGCGTGGTGGTCGCCGCGGCGGGTCGGCACGAGGACGGTGGTGGCGCGGCGCCGTTCACCGCCGGGGACGGTCAGGGTGTGCCGGGAGGCGGCGCCGGCCATGCCGGGGCGCCAGGCGGACGGCGCCCAGGCGTCGCGGATCCGGGCCCGGAGGGGGCGGCCGGAGGGGTTGGTGACGGTCAGTTCGACCGGTGCCGGCTCGCCGAGGCGGACCGTGGTGGCGCCGCCGCGGCCGAGCCGGAGGCTGCGGACGGGGGCGGCGAGCACCAGGTCGGCGACGACGGCGAGCAGGACGGCGCCGGTGACGACGCCGATCCCGGTCCAGGACGGCAGCAGCAGGCCCACGACGAGCGCGCCGATCGCGGCGAGCAGGGCGGTTCGCCCGGTGAGGGCCATGCGGTGCGCTCCTTCGGGTACCCGGTGCGGGCGGGGTGGCTCTAGCGGGGGGCCGGCGTCTGGGCGAGGACGGCCTGGATGACGGAGTCGGCGGTGACGCCCTCCATCTCGGCCTCGGCGCGCAGCGCGACGCGGTGCCGCAGGGTGGGCAGGGCGAGTGCCTTGACGTCGTCCGGGGTGACGTAGTCGCGTCCGGCCAGCCAGGCCCACGCCCGGGAGGCGGCGAGCAGGGCCGTGGCGCCGCGGGGGGAGACGCCCATGGACAGGGACGGGGACTGCCGGGTGGCCCGGCAGAGGTCGACGATGTAGGCGAGGACCTCGGGGGAGACGGTCAGCTCGGCGATCTGCTCGCGCGCGGCGGCGAGGTGCTCGGGCCCGGCGACCGGGCGGACGCCGGCGGCGGCGAGGTCGCGCGGGTCGAAGCCGGCGGCGTGCCGCGAGAGGACCTGGAACTCCTGGTCGCGGTCGGGCAGCGGCAGGATCAGCTTGAGCAGGAAGCGGTCGAGCTGGGCCTCGGGCAGCGGGTAGGTGCCCTCGTACTCGACCGGGTTCTGCGTCGCGGCGACGAGGAACGGGACGGGCAGCGCGCGCGGTTCGCCGTCGACGGTGACCTGGCGCTCCTCCATGGCCTCCAGCAGGGCGGCCTGGGTCTTGGGCGGGGTGCGGTTGATCTCGTCGGCGAGCAGGAGGTTGGTGAAGACCGGGCCGGGCTGGAAGGAGAACTCGGCGGTGCGGGCGTCGTAGACCAGCGAGCCGGTGACGTCGCCGGGCATCAGGTCGGGGGTGAACTGGATGCGCTTGGTCTCCAGGCTGAGCGCGGTGGAGAGGGTGCGGACCAGCAGGGTCTTGGCGACTCCGGGGACGCCCTCCAGCAGGACGTGGCCGCCGCAGAGCAGGGCCACGACGAGGCCGGTGACGGCGGCGTCCTGGCCGACCACGGCCTTGCCGATCTCCGTGCGCAGGGCGGTCAGGGCCTGGCGCGGGTCGATGGTGGCGCCGGGGGTGGCGGGTGCCGTGCCGGAGGTGGGGTGGAGCTGGGCGGTGGCCTGTTCGGTCACGGCTTCCGTACCTGCCTTTCGAGGGCGTCGAGGTCGTCGGCGAGCCGCAGCAGCGCGGCGTCGTCGGTCGGGTCGGGGCCGTAGAGGAGGGCCCGCACGTCCCCGGCGGGGCGCGTGGTGAGGCGATCGGCGACGGCCGCGCAGAGTGCGTCGGGGTCGGGTGCGCCGGCGCTGAGCGGGACGCCCAGGGCGGGGGCGAGGCGGTGGGCGGCGGCCCGGCGCAGGGCGTCGGCGGCGCGACCGCGGGCCTTGGCCCGGTGGTAGAGGCGGGCGCGGCCCTCGGTGGTCTCGGCGGCGCGGACCACGACGGGCAGGTTCTCGCTGATCACCGGGCCGAGGCGGCGGGCGCGCCAGAGCGCGGCCAGGGCGGCGGCGATCGCGAGCTGCAGGGTGGCCCAGTGCCAGCCGGCCGGGATGAGGTCGGTGAAGCTGCGGCGGTCGGTGGTGTCGGCGGCCGGCGAGCTGTAGTCGGGCAGGTGCCAGGTGAGGTGCGGCTGGGAGCCGAGGAGGCCGAGGGCGAGGGAGGCGTTGCCGTCCTTGCCGAGCAGGTGGTTCTGCAGGAGGTCGGCGCTGCCGAGGACGATCGCGTCGCCGCTGGGGGTCGGGGCGCTGACCAGGGGGAATCCGTGGTTGCGCGGGTAGCAGCCGGTGCCGCGGCTGCCGCTGGTGTAGACGAAGCCGCCGATGCCGACGCTTCCGGCCCGCTCGGCCTCGGGGAGGTCGCAGCCCGGGTCCGTGCTGCGGACGGTGGCCCAGGCCGGGGCGCCGCGCTCGTCGCCCGCGCGGACGCCGGGGACGAGGGCGCTGAGGGCGGCCGGGCCGGGGGCTATGAGGACGAGCCGCTTGTGCCGGGCGGCGGCGATGGCGTGGAGCTGGTCGGCGTCGAGCAGGTCGGGCTCGGGGATGACGAGGGTGTCGTCGCCGGTGGGGCGGACGGTGGGATCGCCGGTGAGCGTGGCGGTGACGCCGCGCTGTTCGAGCAGGGCCACGACGGCGTGGGCGCCGTCCCCGTCGTAGGAGCGCGGGTCGAGCGGCGGGTAGCGGCGGTCCTGGCTCAGACCGGCGATGACGACGGTGCCGATGAGGAGGAAGGCGAGCGCCGCGAGGTACCAGCGGTAGCGGTGCCACAGGCCGCGGCCGGTGGGGGCCAGGCTGCTGGGGGCGTGGGCCGGTGCCGGCGGTTCGGTGGCGGGCGCGGGGGCGGTGGTCGTCATGCCGCGCCTCCCGGGGCCGGGTCGAGGGTCGGGCGGGTGCGTTCCAGCGCCCGGTCGAGGTCGTGGAGCGACTGGTAGGCGGCCTGGTCGGCGGTGCGCTCGCCGAAGGCGATGTCGTCGAAGGAGCGGGCGGCGGCGGCCAGCGCGGCGGCGTGTTCGGGCAGGGCCCGGCCGGCCTCGGCGGCGGCCTCGTCGGCGGTGCGGCCGGGGCGGGCGTCGAGGACGGTGCGCTCCTCCAGGGCACGGACGAGGGCGCGCAGCTGCTCGCGGACGGCGTCGGCCCACTGCCCCGCGGCGGCGTGGCGTTCGGCGTCGGCCCGGTGCTGGGCGGCGGTGCGCGGACCGGTCGTGCCGTACACGTCCAGGGCGGTGCGGGCGGCCCGCTTGGGTGCGCCAAGGCGCCACCACAGCGCGGCGGCGACCAGGACGGCGACGATCAGGAAGAAGACCAGGCCGGTGGTGCCGCTCGTACCGTTCCCGGAGATGGCGTCGAGCGCGTCGGAGAGGTGCTGGTTCAGCCAGTCCAGGACCCGCTTCACGAGGCTCGGGTCGTGCCGGTGGTAGTCGGCGTCGAGCAGTTCGTCGCGGGCGGCGTCGCGGGCCGGGTCACGCGGGACCGTGACCGGGGCGCCGCCCGCGGCGAGGAGCCTCTCCCCCCAGATCGGCATCCGGCTCAGAGCCTCGTCGGGTCGGCGCCGGCCTGGCCGCCCCAGCCGGTGCCGCCGTCCTCGGGCAGGCCGGCGGCGCGGGCGAGCTCGATGTCGAGGGCCTCGCGGCGGATCCGCTGGTCGACGTAGAGGAGAACGCCGATGCCCGCGGTGAAGGGCACGGTGAGGGTGGAGGCGATGACGCCGGCGATCGCCGTGGCGATCAGGAGGGCGACCGGCTGCTGCGTGGCGCCGCCGCTCTCCATCTGCTGCTGGAGGTCGCCGAGGCCGAGCACCAGGCCGATGACCGTGAACGGGACCGCGATGATCCCCGAGACGATGAAGGCGATGATCTGGCTGAGCACGGTGATGCCGCAGATCCGCCACCACGAGCCGCGCACGAGCCGGCGGGAGCGCGAGAGCGCCGTGATGACGCCCTGCTTCTCCAGCATCAGGGCGGGCGCGGCGAGGCTGAGCTGGATCCAGAGCCAGACCACGACGGGCAGGCTGAGCAGGCCGACGATCACCAGCAGCCCGACGATCGCGGGCGAGGCCGCACCGGCCGCCGCGTAGCCGATCAGCGGGCCGAAGCCGAGCACCATGACGCCGCCGGTGATCAGCCCCGTCAGCAGCGTGAGGCCGAGCAGCTGGAGCAGCTGGGCGCGGGCGCCGCGCCAGGCCTCCCGGATGGTGACGCTCTGGCCGAGGATCGCGCGGCTGACCACCACGGTGAGCAGGGCGGTCGCGATGACGCCGAGCAGCAGGTTGAGCGGCAGGCTGGCGAGCACGACGAGGACGGCGGTGAAGTCGCCGGTCTTGCCGCCGACCAGCAGCTGGGCGCCGACGCCGCCGACCTGCTGGAGCACGGCGATGCCCAGCGACAGGCCGAGCGCGGTGCGCCAGTGCTTGCGGATGGTGGAGACGGAGCCGTCGAGGAGCTCGCCGAGGCCGAGCGGGCGCAGCGGGATGACGCCGGGCTTGGGGCTCGGCGGGGCGCCCCAGCCGTAGGGGCCGTACGGGCCCTGCGGGCCGGGCGGCGGGCCGCCCCAGCCGTTGCGGGCGGGCGGGACCTGCGGGCCGCCCCAGGCGGGCGGCGGGACGGGGGCGCCCTGGGGCGGTGCCGACGGCCCGGGCACGCCGGCGGGAGCGTCGGCCGGGGGCCGGGCGTCGTCGCGGGGTGGCTCGGACGAGCCGGGCGAGGCCCAGCCCGGAGTGTCGGTCATCACTGCTCCTCGGAGGGCGTCCTGGGGGCGCGGTGCCGGGTGGATCTTCCACCCGCGCGCAGGCCCATCGTGCCATGGGGCGCCGACAGGCCCCAGGGGTATCCGGTCGCGGAACGGATACGGGGGCGTGACGGGGGTCCGGGCACGGCTCCGGGACGGTTCGGAGACGCTCCACCGGGGGGCATTCGCCCGGTATGGCCGGAATTCCCGGCTGGTCGAGTTGGCCGTTGTGGAGCATTGGCACTGCTGTGCGGCAGGTCACAATCCGGTAATGAGAGGATGGAGCCATGAAGGGACGCGTCCTCGTCGTTGATGACGACTCCGCACTGGCCGAGATGCTCGGCATCGTGTTGCGTGGTGAGGGTTTTGAGCCGTTTTTCGTCGCAGACGGGGACAAGGCACTAGCCGCGTTCCGGGAGACCAAGCCCGACCTCGTGCTGCTCGACCTGATGCTGCCCGGCCGGGACGGCATCGACGTCTGCCGCCAGATCCGTGCCGAGTCCGGGATCCCGATCGTCATGCTGACCGCGAAGACCGACACGGTCGACGTCGTGGTGGGCCTGGAGTCGGGTGCCGACGACTACGTCACGAAGCCGTTCAAGCCCAAGGAGCTGGTGGCCCGGGTGCGTGCCCGGCTGCGCCGCGCCGAGGAGCCCACGCCCGAGCAGCTGACCATAGGCGACCTGGTGATCGACGTGGCCGGTCACTCGGTGAAGCGGGACGGCCGGGGCATCCCGCTGACCCCGCTGGAGTTCGACCTGCTGGTGGCGCTGGCCCGCAAGCCGTGGCAGGTGTTCACCCGCGAGGTGCTGCTGGAGCAGGTCTGGGGCTACCGCCACGCGGCGGACACCCGGCTCGTCAACGTCCACGTGCAGCGCCTGCGGTCGAAGATCGAGAAGGACCCGGAGCGCCCCGAGATCGTGGTGACCGTCCGCGGCGTCGGCTACAAGGCCGGACCCAGCTGACGTGACGCACCGGGCTGACGAGTCCCCGTCGGGTTCCGCGACCGACGGGGCGGGCGCCGTGCGCGGGGACGTGCTGAGTTCGACCACCCTCCGCCGGCGTGGCCCGGCCGCGATGCTCGCGTTGGTGACCCGTCAGCTACGCCGGCCCGCGCACCGGGTGACGGCGCTGTACCGCCGCTCGATCCAGCTGCGCGTCGTCGCGGTGTCGCTGCTGGCGTCCATCGCGGTCGTGCTGGTGCTGGGCGTGGTCGTCGTGGCGCAGGTGCGCACCGGTCTGCTGGACACCAAGCTGGCGTCCGCGCGCGAGCAGGCGCGGATCGGCTTCCAGGCCGAGCTGAAGAAGATCGACGAGGCCAAGGACCAGCGGATGCGGGTCGGCGCGACGGCGGACCCGAGCACCGACGAGGTCGGGTCCTGGCTGCTGCGGCAGGTCAACGACCTGGCCGCGAGCGGGCAGACGGTCTACTCGGTGATCGCGACGATGCCCGGCACCGGCCAGACCGTGCTGCCGGACGCGGTGGGCTTCGGCCCGCGCTACTCGGGCGACATCCTGCCGATCAGCGTGCCCGACACGCTGCGGGCCAAGGTGTACGCCGAGCCCGGCCAGATGTTCGACCAGCCGACCCGGATCCACCGCTCCGCCGAGAGCGGCGGGCACACCGAGCCCGGGCTGGCGCTCGGCATGCAGTTCGACGGCCCGACCAACAACACGAGCTACCAGCTCTTCTACGTCTTCTCCTTCGGGCAGGAGACGGACACCCTCAACCTGGTCACCGGCACCCTGGCGACCGCCGGCGTGTTCGTCGTGATCCTCATGGGCGGCATCGCCTGGGTCGTGGTGCGCCAGGTGGTCACCCCGGTCCGGATGGCCGCCGGGATCTCCGAGCGGCTGGCCGACGGGCACCTGGAAGAGCGGATGAAGGTCACCGGCACCGACGACATCGCCCGCCTCGGCGAGTCGTACAACCGGATGGCCAACGCGCTCCAGGCGCAGATCCGGCAGCTGGAGGAGCTGTCCAGGGTGCAGCGGCGCTTCGTCTCGGACGTCTCGCACGAGCTGCGCACCCCGCTGACCACGGTCCGGATGGCCGCCGACCTGATCTACGACAGCCGCGAGGACCTGGACCCGATGGCGGCGCGCTCGGCCGAGCTGCTGCAGGGCCAGCTGGACCGCTTCGAGTCGCTGCTCGCCGACCTGCTGGAGATCAGCCGCTTCGACGCCGGCGCCGCGATCCTGGACGCCGAGCCGGTGGACCTGCGCGACATCGTCGCCCGCGTGGTGGAGGCCGCCGACCCGCTGGCCCAGGCCAAGGGCAGCGCCGTGGTGATCCGCGGCGACGGCGAGCCGGTGGTCGCCGAGGTGGACTCCCGCCGGATCGAGCGCATCCTGCGCAACCTGGTGGTCAACGCGCTGGAGCACGGCGAGGGCCGCGACGTCGTGGTCCGGCTGGGCTCGGCGGACGGCGCGGTCGCCGTCGGCGTGCGCGACTACGGCATCGGGCTCAAGCCGGGCGAGGCGTCCCGGGTGTTCCACCGCTTCTGGCGGGCCGACCCGTCCCGGGTGCGGACCACCGGCGGCACCGGCCTCGGCCTGTCGATCGCGGTGGAGGACGCGCACCTGCACGGCGGCTGGCTGCAGGCCTGGGGCGAGCCCGGCGGCGGCTCGCACTTCCGGCTCACGCTGCCGCGCACGCGCGGCGGGGAGATCAGCCGGGCGCCGTTCCGGCTGGAGCCGGAGGACTCGCGCAACAACCGGGGCCTCGGCACGTACGGGACGCCGTACCGGCGGGCGATCACCCCGGCCGGGGCGACGGCCCTCACCGCGGCCGAGGAGCAGGCCGAGACGCCGGACGCCGTCGGCAGCAGCCTGGGCAGCGGTCTCGGAGGGGTGCTGAACATCGGCCCGGGTCTCGGCAAGGCCCGGCTGCCGGAGGGGCCGCGCGCGGACCCGTCCGATGTGCGCGCGGCGGGGGCCGGCTACCTGGCCACCGGTGCCCAGGTCATGGTGGACCCCACGCCCGGACGGCCGTCGGTGGCGCAGCGCACGGCGGAGCCGGATCTGACGGGCGGGACGGACACGGAGGGGACGCAGCGTGCGAAGGACCAGCGGCAGGCCTGATCCGCGGCTCGCGGCGGTGGCCGGCGGGGTGTTCGTCGCCCTGCTGGCCGGCGGGTGCGCGGCCATGCCGGACTCGGGCGGCATCACCAAGGTCGAGCTCTCCCAGGGCTCGGCCGACAAGAACCTGCAGGTGCGGGTCTTCCCGGTGGGGCCCGCCAAGGGTGCCAAGCCGCAGGACCTGCTGGCCGGGTTCCTCGACGCGGTGACGGCCGACGAGGGCTACGACACGGCGCGCAAGTACCTCACCGAGGAGGCCGCCGCGGCCTGGAACCCGGACGCGGGCATCACGGTGCTCTCGGCCACCATTCCGCCGGCCGGTGCGGACCTCCCGGAGGCGGACATCAGCACCACGCTGTCCATCACCGGGCAGGTCGTCGCGGACGTCGACCCCAGGCACACCTACGAGCTGGTGACGGGGCAGAGCACGAAGTCGTCCGACTTCACCTTCCTGCGCCAGAAGGACGGGGAGTGGCGCATCGACAAGCTGCCGCCCGGTCTGATCATGAACGAGACCAACTTCCGCAACAGCTACCGCCAGGTGGACCGGTACTTCTACACCGCGCCCGACCCGTCGGCGGCGGGCTTCGGGCCGGCCCCGGACGTGCTGGTCGCCGACCCGATCTACCTGCGGCGGCGGACGGACCCGCTGACGGCGGCCGCCAAGGCGCTGGTCGGCGGGCCGTCGTCCTGGCTCGGACCGGCCGTGCGGACGGCCTTCCCCGGCGGAGCGAGCATCGACCGGGTCGGCGTCGACGACAGCCGTGTCGCCCACGTGCAGCTCGGCGGTGCCGACCTCGCCGACACGGTGTCCTGCCGGCGGATGGCGACCCAGCTCTTCTACACCCTCGCCGAGCAGGGGAAGGGGCAGGTCGAGAAGGTGGAGCTGAAGGGGCAGCGGGGCGGTTGCACGGCCGGTCGCAACGACTCGCCGTCCACCGGCCCCGGGGCGCTGTCCGGGTCGGACGGCGCGCAGCAGTACCTCCAGCGCAATGACAACGGCGCCCTGATGCTGGTCAACGACACCACCACCAGCTCCGTGCGCGGCGTGCTCGGCAAGCCGCAGCCGGCCGGCAAGACCCCGCTCGGCCCCGTCGCCGTCCGCCGGGACGGCTCCCAGGCCGCGGTGCTCGGCCGCGACCACCACCAGCTCTACTCGGTGCCGCTGTCCGACAACGCGGTCGCGCTGCCCGAACCGGTGCTGACCTCGGCGCACACCGGCGACGACGGGCTGGCCTCGCCCAGCTGGGACGGCCGCGGCGACCTCTGGGTGGTGGACCGCAGCCCGGAGGACCCGCGCGTGGTGATGGTCCGCGGCAACCGGACGTACACCGTTCCGGTCGAGAAGCTGAACGGGCAGAGCGTGCAGATGCTCCGGGTCTCCTCGGACGGCGCCCGGATCGCCCTCGTGGTGAAGGGGCCGAGCTCGTCCAGCCGGTCGCTGATGTTCGGCGCGATCGTGCACGGCGGCACCCCGGAGGCGCCGACCGTGCGGATCGTCGGGCTGCACACGGCGGCCCCGGCGATCACCGACGTCGCGTCGCTGTCCTGGGCGGAGTCCGACCAGCTGCTGGTGCTGGGCAAGGAGGCCGACCGCCTCCCGCAGCTGCACTACATCAGCACCGACGGCTCGCCGAGCACCGACGCCCCGGCGCAGGGCGGCGAGGGCATGGCGACCGCCGAGGCCTCGGAGTCCCGGGCGAACGGGCTGACTCCGCCGGTGCTGGCGCTGCAGGCCACCGAGGGCCGGATCTACCGGCTGACCAACAGTCAGTGGCGGGAAGTCACGCTGTCGGACCGGGCGAGCGCCTTCTTCTACCCGGGCTGAGCCCCGGGCCGCCGCCCGGCGGGCCTCAGAGCGGGCCCTCCCGGGCGCGCAGCGGGCCGGCCGCCGCGACGGTGGCCGCCGCGCCGGCCGGCAGACCGGCCGCGGCCAGCGCCCGCGCGGCCTCGGCGAGGCTGGCGCCGGTGGTCACCAGGTCGTCCACCAGGACCGGTTGACGGCCCGCCAGGCTCCGGTTCGCGCGCGGCAGGACGGTGAGCGCGCCGTGCAGGTTGCGCCGGCGCTCGGCCGCGGTCAGTTCGGCCTGGTCGGCGACCGGGCGGGTGTGGCGCAGCAGCGGTGCGGCCCTGACGTCCAGGCCGGCCCGGCGCAGTGAGCGCGCCGCGGCCGCGGCCAGCCGGAGCGTCGGGTCGTGGCCGCGGGCGCGGACGGCGGCCCGGGTGGAGGGCATCGGCACCAGCAGCAGCGGCGCGAGCCCGGCGCGCGGCCCGAGCGCGGAGCGCACCGCCCGGCCGAGGGCTTCGCCGAGGGGGCCGGCCAGTCGCAGGGCGCCGCGTTCCTTGTGGGCGAGCAGCAACTGCCGGACCGGGTCGGCGTACGGTGCCGCGGCGTGCGCCCAGGGCAGCAGCGTGGGGCCGGGCCGGGAGGCGCCCAGGGCGTGTCGGCACGCGGGGCAGAGCTGGGTGCGGTCGGTGCCGCAGCCGGCGCAGTGCGTGGGCAGCAGGACGTCCAGCAGGTCGGCCAGTGCGTGGCCGAACGGCCCGTGCGGGGAGGGCGGGTGGACGGGTCCGGTGGTGGGTGGCACGACTGCTCCTGGCGGCGGCAGGCACGAAGAGTGAGCAAAGGATGCGCCGTACGGGGGGTGTTGTCCAGGTATTCACCCATGCTTCACTCCTAGGAGGGTAAACAGGGTGCAACAGCTTGACCGTTCACCCACCGCTCCTGGCCCATGCCCACGACCGAGCCTGGGGAGGCGAAAACCCCGTGTGAGGTGTTCGATAAAGCTTCAAGGGGTTTCAACCGTCCCTGGTGGGGAGGAAGTGAGGTGAGGGCCAGTCGTTCCCGCCGCTGGCGGTGGGGGCGGGGGGCCGGCAGTGGATGGGCTGGTCCAGCTGGGTCTCAGTCCGGTCCGGTA
Organism: Kitasatospora sp. NPDC057936; assembly: GCF_042887525.1. Classification (NCBI taxonomy): domain Bacteria; kingdom Bacillati; phylum Actinomycetota; class Actinomycetes; order Kitasatosporales; family Streptomycetaceae; genus Kitasatospora; species Kitasatospora sp. NPDC057936. The sequence continues at coordinate 117,006 of NZ_JBHVPD010000013.1, read as the reverse complement.
GCACCCGGATCGGCGTCAGCACGAGGGATCGGAGTTCTGCGTGGACATCGTCGTCAAGGGCCGCAAGACCGAGGTGCCCAAGAGGTTCCGCGAGCACGTGGCCGAGAAGCTGGAGAAGGTCCAGAAGTTCGACGGCAAGGTGATCAGCCTCGACGTCGAGGTGTCCAAGGAGCACAACCCGCGGCAGGCCGACCGGTCCGAGCGGGTGGAGATCACCCTCCGTACCCGTGGGCCGGTGATCCGGGCCGAAGCCGCCGCCGGGGACCCGTACGCGGCGCTCGACCTGGCCTCGGCGAAGCTCGACGCCCAGCTGCGCAAGTCCGCGGACCGGCGTCGGGTGCACAAGGGCGGCAACGGCCGCACCCCGATCAGCGTCGCCGAGGCGACCGCGGCCCTCGCCGGGCTGCCGGAGCCGGCGGCGCCGGAGAGCGAGACCAACGGGGCCGTCCGCAAGACCATGATGGGATCCCTGGAAGTGGAGGGCGAAGGCCCGCTGGTGGTCCGGGAGAAGACCCACCCGGCCGCCCCCATGGCGCTGGACCAGGCGCTCTACGAGATGGAGCTGGTCGGCCACGACTTCTACCTGTTCGTGGAGAAGGACAGCGGCCTGCCGAGCGTCGTCTACCGCCGGCACGGCTACCACTACGGTGTGATCCACCTGCAGACCGACCCCGCCGCCCAGTCGGCGGGCGGCGGCGCGGGTGGCGCGATCGGCGGAGCCGACGACGACGAGGACTGACCGTCCGGAGCGATGAACGGGTGACCCCGGCGGCCGCGGCCGCCGGGGTCACCGGCGTTCCGGGGGCCGTCCGCGGTCGAACGTCGGTCGAGCGCGGTCGCGGGCCGTGGTGGAGGGGTCACTCGTTGCGGGGGAATCGGCATCGGAGGGTGACCGTTGCGTGGCCGCGGCGTGGAATGATTGGCGCACGACGTCCCGCGAAGGGGGAGGAGCGGATGGGGGATCACTTCGGGCTGGGGCCCGCTGGGGGGCCGGTTGCCGGACTGTCCCCAGGAGCGGGCGAGGAGCTCGCGTACGCACCGCGCCGGGGTGAGCCGATCCGCGTGCTGGTGGTGGACGACCACGCGCTCTTCCGCCGCGGGCTGGAGATCGTGCTCGCCGAGGAGCCGGACATCAAGGTCGTCGGCGAGGCGGGGGACGGCGCCGAGGCCGTGCTGAAGGCCGCCGACCTGCTGCCCGACATCATCCTGATGGACGTCCGGATGCCGCGCCGCAGCGGGATCGAGGCGTGCACGGCGATCAAGGACGTGGCACCCAGCACCAAGATCATCATGCTGACGATAAGCGACGAGGAGGCCGACCTCTACGAGGCGATCAAGGCGGGCGCCACCGGCTACCTGCTGAAGGAGATCTCCACCGACGAGGTCGCCACCGCGATCCGCGCCGTCGCCGACGGGCAGTCGCAGATCAGCCCGTCGATGGCCTCCAAGCTGCTCACCGAGTTCAAGTCGATGATCCAGCGCCGCTCCGACGACCGGGACCTGGTACCCGCGCCCCGGCTCACCGACCGGGAACTGGAGGTGCTCAAACTGGTGGCGACGGGGATGAACAACCGGGAGATCGCCAAGGAGCTGTTCATCAGCGAGAACACCGTCAAGAACCACGTGCGCAACATCCTGGAGAAGCTGCAGCTCCACTCCCGGATGGAGGCCGTGGTCTACGCGATGCGCGAGAAGATCCTCGAAATAGGGTGACGCGGCGCGCGGTGGCCGGGGCTCCCCCCGGCCACCGGGCGTGCTCACGCCGCGAGCAGCTTCTCCAGCGCGGGGCGCAGCCGCTCGTCGTGCAGCGCCTCCACCCGCACGGCGTCGCAGCCCACCCAGGAGGCCGCCTCGCGCAGCGCCGTCGCCAGTGCCCCGACGTGCCGGGCGGAGTCGAGCGAGACCTGGCGGGCGACCAGGGTGCGCCCCTCGCGGGCCGGGTCCACCCGGCCGACCAGGCGCCCGCCGGCGAGCAGGGGCATGGCGAAGTAGCCGTGCACCCGCTTGTGCTTGGGGGTGTAGGCCTCCAGGCGGTGCGTCATGCCGAAGACGCGCTCGGTGCGCGCGCGGTCCCAGACCAGGGAGTCGAACGGCGAGAGCAGCGTGGTGCGGTGGCGTCCGCGCGGCGGGGCGGCGGCCAGCGCGGCGGGATCGGCCCAGGCGGGAGCCGCGGTGCCGTCGGGGCCCCAGCCGGCCACTTCGACCGGGACGAGGCCGGTGTCGGCGAGGACCGGGTCCAACTCCTCGGCGCGCAGCCGGTGGTAGTCCAGCAGGTCGGCCCGGGTGGCCACGCCGAGGGCGGCGCCGGCCTGGGCGACCAGGGTGCGGACGCAGTCCGCGTCGGTCGGATCCTGCCCGAACAGGGCGTCGGGGACGGCCTGTTCGGCCAGCGCGTAGACCCGCTTCCAACTCCGGCGCTCGGTGCAGACCACGTCGCCGAAGGCCAGGGCGCGCTCGACCGCGATCTTGGTGTCGGACCAGTCCCACCACTCGGCCGTCTTCTTCGCGCCGCCCAGCTCGGTGGACGTCAACGGCCCCTCGGCGCGCAGCTTGTCGAGCACGTGCCGGTACGTTTCGGGCGAGACCTGGTGACCCCAGAGGTGGCCGCGGTCGCGGTAGCGGCGGCGGCGGAACGCGAACAGCGGCCACTCCTCCACCGGCAGGACGCAGGCCGCGTGCGACCAGTACTCGAAGCTGGTGCCGTGGCCCCAGTACGCGGCCTCGACGGCGGGCCGGCCGACCGCGCCGAGCCGGGCGTACGGGACCAGTTCGTGCGAGCGGGCCAGCACGGAGATCGTGTCCAACTGGACGGCGCCCAGGTGCCGCAGCACGCCGCGCACCCCGGCCCGCCGGTCCGGCGCACCGAGCAGGCCCTGCGCGCGCAGGGCGATCCGGCGGGCGTCGTCGGCACTCAGGACGGCGACGGGGGAGCTGGGGGCGGGCGCGGAGCTCATGCCGGGGAGCGTAACGCCCGGCACCGACAGCGGCCGGGCCCGGCCGGGCCCGGTGGCGCGGCCGGCGGCGGGCCGGCTCAGGCCAGGTCGGACGGGAGCAGCGAGGCGACCCAGGAGTCGTGGAAGACGCCGCGCTGCTCGGCGTACGAGCGCAGCGTGCCCTCGAAGCGGTAGCCGACCCGCTCGGCGACGGCGCGGGAGCCGTCGTTGCCGACGTAGGCGAGCCACTGGAGGCGGCGGACGCCGAGCTCGGTGAGGGCCCAGCGGGCGACCTCGCGGGCCGCCTCGACGGTGTAGCCGCGGCCGCGCTGCTCCTTCGCCGTCCACCAGCCGACGGAGGCGGCGGCCGGGTCGGCGGCGAAGCGGGACACCGACTGGGTGCCGACCAGGCGCCCGGTGGCGCGGTCGGTCACGCACCAGATGTACTCGGAGCCGTCGCGCAGCCCGTTCGGGGCCAGTGTGCGGACGAAGAACTCCGCGTCCTCGCGCCGGTAGGGGACCGGCACCACCGTCCAGCGCTGGATCTCCTCGTCCTGGCAGGCGGCGAGGACCGCGTCGATGTCCGACTCCTGCGGGGCGCGCAGGACGAGGCGCTCGGTGGTGAGGGTGACGGGCGTGGTCCGGAGTTCTTCCATACCCGGATTATTCCGCGCCAAGCGGAGGGCGGACATCCGAATATTCCGCCAACTCGGCGGGGCCGGGACCGTTTTGCCCCGGTGGGCGGTGCTATCGGTCGGGCGCCCGCGCGAGTGACACGGGAATACCGTGCTGACGCACCTCCCGGGGCATTGGACTCCTCGCATACGATGGCCCGTGCGGTGGGGTGAACCCGTCGTGCAGTCGTCCAGTGCCAATACAGGCAAGGAGCCCGCTCTAGTGTCCGTCTTCGACAAGATCCTGCGCGCCGGCGAAGGCAAGATCCTTCGCAAGCTGCAGCGGATTGCTGCCCAGGTCAACTCCATCGAAGAGGACTTCGTCAACCTCACCGACGCGGAGCTGCGGGCACTGACCGACGAGTACAAGCAGCGGCTCGTCGACGGGGAGTCCCTGGACGACATCCTCCCCGAGGCGTTCGCCACCGTCCGCGAGGCCGCCAAGCGCGTCCTCGGCCAGCGGCACTACGACGTCCAGCTCATGGGCGGCGCCGCGCTGCACTTCGGCTACGTCGCCGAGATGCGCACCGGTGAGGGCAAGACCCTCGTCGGCACCCTGCCCGCGTACCTGAACGCGCTCACCGGCAAGGGCGTCCACCTGATCACCGTCAACGACTACCTCGCCGAGCGCGACTCGGAGTGGATGGGCCGGGTGCACCGCTTCCTCGGCCTCGAAGTCGGCGTGATCCTGGGCAACATGACGCCCGCCGAGCGCAAGCGCCAGTACGCGATGGACATCACGTACGGCACCAACAACGAGTTCGGCTTCGACTACCTGCGCGACAACATGGCCTGGTCGAAGGACGAACTCGTCCAGCGCGGCCACAACTTCGCGGTGGTCGACGAGGTCGACTCGATCCTCATCGACGAGGCCCGCACCCCGCTGATCATCTCCGGCCCGGCCGACCAGGCGACCAAGTGGTACGCCGACTTCGCCAAGCTGGTGCAGCGCCTGAAGATCGACCGCGACTACGAGGTCGACGAGAAGAAGCGCACCGTCGGCATCCTGGAGGAGGGTGTCACCCGGGTCGAGGACTACCTCGGCATCGACAACCTCTACGAGTCGGTGAACACCCCGCTGGTCGGCTTCCTGAACAACGCCATCAAGGCCAAGGAGCTGTACAAGGCGGACAAGGACTACGTCGTCATGAACGGCGAAGTCATGATCGTCGACGAGCACACCGGCCGCATCCTGGCCGGCCGCCGCTACAACGAGGGCATGCACCAGGCGATCGAGGCCAAGGAGGGGGTGGAGGTCCAGAACGAGAACCAGACCCTGGCCACCATCACCCTGCAGAACTTCTTCCGCCTGTACGACAAGCTCTCCGGCATGACCGGTACCGGCACCACCGAGGCCGCCGAGTTCCACCAGATCTACAAGCTCGGCGTCGTGCCGATCCCGACCAACAAGACGCCGCTGCGCATCGACCAGCCCGACCTGATCTACAAGTCGGAGCCGGCCAAGTTCGCCGCCGTCGTCGAGGACATCGCCGAGAAGCACGAGAAGGGCCAGCCGGTGCTGGTCGGCACCGTGTCGGTCGAGAAGTCCGAGTACCTGTCGCAGGAGCTGCGCAAGCGCGGCATCCCGCACGAGGTGCTGAACGCCAAGCACCACGAGCGCGAGGCGCAGATCGTCGCGCAGGCCGGCCGCAAGGGCGCCGTCACCGTCGCCACCAACATGGCCGGCCGCGGCACCGACATCATGCTCGGCGGCAACCCGGACCACCTCGCGGCGGCCGAGCTGGCCCAGCGCGGGCTCTCCGCCGGGGACAACCCGGACGAGTACGAGGCCGCGTTCCCGGCCGCGCTGGAGAAGGCCAAGGCCTCGGTCAAGGCCGAGCAGGACGAGGTCAAGGAGGCCGGCGGCCTCTACGTCCTCGGCACCGAGCGGCACGAGTCCCGCCGGATCGACAACCAGCTGCGCGGCCGCTCCGGCCGTCAGGGCGACCCGGGCGAGTCCCGGTTCTACCTGTCGCTCGGCGACGACCTGATGCGCCTGTTCAAGGCCGGCATGGTCGAGCGCGTGCTCTCGATGGCCAACGTGCCCGAGGACGTGCCGATCGAGTCGAAGATGGTCACCCGGGCGATCGCCTCCGCGCAGACCCAGGTCGAGCAGCAGAACTTCGAGATCCGCAAGAACGTCCTGAAGTACGACGAGGTGCTGAACCGCCAGCGCGAGGTCATCTACGGCGAGCGCCGCCGCGTCCTGGAGGGCGAGGACCTGCAGGAGCAGGTCGGCCACTTCATGGACGACACCGTCGAGGCCTACGTCAAGGCGGCCACCGGCGAGGGCTTCGAGGACGACTGGGACCTGGAGAAGCTCTGGTCCGCGCTCAAGCAGCTCTACCCGCTCGCCCTGGACCTCGGGGAGCTGGAGGAGGAGGCGGGCGGCTCCGGCGGTCTGACCTCCGAGTTCCTCACCAAGGTCGTCCAGGAGGACATCCAGGCGCAGTACGGCGCCCGCGAGGACCAGCTCGGCGAGGAGATCATGCGCGAGCTGGAGCGCCGGGTCGTCCTGTCGGTGCTGGACCGCCGCTGGCGCGAGCACCTCTACGAGATGGACTACCTCCAGGAGGGCATCGGCCTGCGGGCCATGGCGCAGCGCGACCCGCTGATCGAGTACCAGCGCGAGGGCTTCGACATGTTCACCGCGATGATGGAGGGCATCAAGGAGGAGTCCGTCGGCTACCTGTTCAACCTGGAGGTCCAGGTCGAGCAGCAGGTCGAGGAGGTCCCGGTCGAGGACGCCGAGGTGGTGCTCGACAAGCTGGAGAAGGACGCCGCCCGCCCGGAGATCAAGGCCAAGGGCCTGGAGGCCCCGAAGCCGCAGCGGCTGCACTACACGGCCCCCTCGGACGAGATCGGCGGCGGCGTGGTCGAGGGCGACTTCGACGACCTCGCGGCGGAGGACGAGGGCGACGGCCTGACCCGCGCCGAGCGCCGCAAGGCCGCGAAGTCGGCCAAGGGGCGCCGCCGCAAGGCCTGAGCCGCCACCGCGCCACAGCACAGGGCGCCGTTCCCGTACGGGGGCGGCGTCCTGCGCCGTCACCGGGCCTCCACGGCGGTGCACTGCCACTGACCGGCCGGGCCGCGCTGTTCGAGGCGGAAGGCCACCATGTGGTGCCGCCGGCCGAGGTCGACCCGCACGCACGCCTCGACGGCGTCGGGCGAGGGCGATCTGTCGTGCACCGGGCCCAGGCGCGGCCGGGCGCCGGCGCCGCCGCGGCGCAGGGCGCCCGTGCGGACGAGGGAGGCGAGCTGGCCGTAGCCGTCCAGGCTGGTGTGCCGCATCAGCTGGCCGGACGGGCGGGCGCCGGTGAGCACCTCGACGAGCCGGTGCGCGAAGCGCGCCGCGAGTGCGCGGGGGTCGTGCCCGGGCGGGGCGCCGGCGCAGTCGGCCCGGGGGTGCCGGGGCCGCCGCCCGGCGGGGTGCGGTGCGCCGTCGTGCAGGTGGCGGTGGGGGCGGGCGGCGAGCGGTGGGGTCACGGGTGTCTCCTCGGGGCCGGGTGGGCGGGCGGTGGTGCTCCGGGGCGTGGTCACGGGTGCTTCCTCGGGTGGACGGCGGGGGTGGACGGCAGGACTGGATGGCGGGGGTGGACGGCAGGGCTGGACGGCGGGGGTGGACGCGGACGGGTCGGGGGTGCTTCCTCGAGCGAGTGGTGCGGGTACGGACGGGTCCTTGGTAGCGGCGGTCGGGAGGGGGCGGCAAGGGGATTGCGCAACCGTGGGGAGCGGAGGGTGAAGTTCACCTATCCGGGCGAACAGCCCGTTGCGGCGGCGGCCTCCCGGGCCGTCCCGGAGGCACGCGGTTGACGTGCGACGACGGGCGGGTAGGCCCGAAAGGGGACGGCCGCGTTCGCCGGTCCGGGTGGTGCGGCCGGGGTCACGCGTTGCGGCGGTCCGCGGTCGGCGCGCAGGATCGGATCCTGACCGGGAACCGCGGGAGCGGGCGCGACGCCCCACGACGACAGGCGGCCGGCATGACGACACCCGGCATGACGACACGGGCAGCAGCGGCGCAGTCCCCGGCCCGGACGGGTGCCGCCCGGGGAGCACCCCGGCGCGGGCTGGTCCTGGGCGGCGGCGGCATGCTCGGCGCGGCCTGGACGGTCGGCGCGCTGTGCGCCGTCGAGGAGGCGACCGGCTGGCGCCCCGGCGACGCCGACGTGCTGCTGGGCACCTCGGCCGGCTCCATCCTCGGCGCGCTGCTCGCCGCCGGCGTGCCGGTCGACCAGCTGCGCGACCACCAGCGCGGACTGCCGCTCACCGAGGGCCCGCTGGCCGGCGTGGCCTTCGACTACGAGACGGCCGTCGGCGGCGCCCTGCCGCCCCGGCCGCGGGCCGGGATCGGCTCGCCTGGCCTCCTGCGGGACGCCGTCCGCCACCCGCGCGAGTACCCGCTGCTGACCATGGTGTCGGCGGTGGCGCCGCACGGCCGCGGCTCGCTCGCCCCGGTCGGCGCGCTGGTCCGCGACCTGCACGGGCCGGGCGGCTGGCCGGCCGGCTCCGCGCTGCGGGTCGCGGCCGTGGACTACCGCAGCGGCCACCGGGTGGTCTTCGGCGACCCGGACGCCCCGGCGGTCGCCATCGCGGACGCCGTGATGGCCTCCTGCGCGATCCCCGGCTGGTTCGCGCCCGTCCGCCTGGACGGCTCGGCGTACGTGGACGGCGGCTGCTGGTCGGCCACCAACGCCGACCTGCTGCTCGGCCGCGGTCTGGACGAGGCGTACGTGCTCGCCCCGATGGCCCTGCGCCTGCACCCCCGCGCCGGGCGCGCCGACCGCGGCACCCTCGCCGCGCTGTACGAGTGGCGCGCCCGCGACCGCCCGCGCGGCGTGCTGGCCCAGGTGGTCAGCCGCTACCGCCGCGCGGTGACCAGGCAGCTGCTGCGCGAGGCCGCGTTGCTGCGGGCGGAGGGCGTGCGGGTGCGGCTGCTCGCGCCGACGCCGGCGGACCTGGCGGCGATGGGTCCGAACATGATGGACCCGGCCCGCCGCGGCGCGGTGCTGGAGAGCGCGCTGCGCACCAGCCGGGAGGCGCTGGCGGCGGCGCGCTGATCCGCGGCCCGCCGATCCGGCGGGACGTGATCACGGCGGGCGCCCGGCGCTTATTCTTGGGGGCGCTGGAAGCTGTGCCGCTGGACGAACGCTGGACGAACCGGAGAGTGCCACCGATGCGCGTGTACGTGCCCACCACCCTGACCGGCCTGGCGGCGGCGCACCCGGGCGGCGTCCTGGACCAGGCCGCGGCGTACGCCGTGACGCCCGCGCTGCGCGAGTGGTACGTCAGCGACGACATCGAGGAGCTGGAGTACGCGGCGCTGAACCGGGCCGCGCAGTCCTCGCTGCGGCTGCTGGCCGCCGATCCCGACGCGCCGCGCCGCCGCGTCGTGGTGGCGCTGGACGTGGCGGACTCCGCCGTGCGGCCCTTCCCCGGCGACGAGTACCAGGACCAGGCCTCGCTGGGCCGCGTGGTGCTGGCCGGTCCGGTGAAGCTCGCGAAGGCGGCGGCCGTGCACGCGGACGTCGCCGACGACGAGGTGCTCGCGGACGTGACGGCGGCCGTGGCCGCGGTGGCCGCCGCCGACGAGGGGGACCAGGACGCCCAGTTCACCGTGGACGGCGCCGAGGACCACGACCTGCTCTGGTTCGCGACCCAGGAGATCCCCGGGCTCCTCGCCTGACCGCCCGCCCGGCCGGTCCGCGGCCGCCCCTGCGTGAGCCCCGTCCTACCGGCCCGTCGGTGCCCGGAGTTACCGTTCGGATCGTGCGTAATCACATCGTCTGGGACTGGAACGGCACGCTCTTCCACGACATGGAGGCGGTGCTCGGAGCGAGCAACGCCGCGTTCGCGACCATCGGCGTCGGGCCGATGACCATGCAGGAGTACCGCGAGCAGTACGAGATCCCGATCCCCCGCTTCTACGAGCGCCTGCTCGGCCGCATGCCGTCCCGGGCCGAGTGGCTCCGCCTCGACGACGCCTTCCACGACCGCTACCGCGAGCTGAGTCCGGCCTGCGGCCTGACCGACGGCGTGCGCGAGCTGCTGTCGGGCTGGCAGGAGGCGGGGCACAGCCAGTCCCTGCTGTCGATGTACGAGCACGACAAGCTCGTGCCGCTGGTCGACGGCTTCGGCCTGACCGGCACCTTCCTGCGCGTGGACGGCCGCAGCGGCCCCTCCGGCGGGCAGAAGGGCGAGCAGCTGGTCCGCCACCTGGCGGCCCTCGGCGAGCGCGTGGACCCCGCCCGTACGGTCCTCATCGGGGACGCCGCGGACGACGCCCTCGCGGCGATCGGCGCGGGCGCGCACGCCGTGCTGTACACCGGCGGCTCGCACACCAGGGAGAAGCTGGAGCCGGTCGGCGTGCCCGTCGTGGACACCCTCGCGGAGGCGGTCGAGCTGGCCGGACGGCTGACGGCCTGAGCTGCGGCGATGCCGCCGTCCTGACGGCGGACGTGGCGCGCGCCACGTCCGCCGTTGGCGTGTCTGGACGGGCGGATCCGCCGGGGGCTGGTCAGGCTGGACTGACATCGGTACAGCAGCAGGACGGAGCCGCCATGCCCATCGACGCAGTGACCCAGGTGCCGGAGCCGGTCAACGAGCCGGTGCGGGCGTACGGGCCCGGCAGCGCCGAGCGGGAGCGCCTGGTGCGGCGCCTGGACGAGCTGGCGGCCGAGCAGGTGCCGCTGCCGATGACGATCGGCGGGGAGCAGCGCTTCGGCGGCGGCGAGCGGATCGACGTCGTCCAGCCGCACCACCACGCGGCCAAGCTGGGCGTGCTCGGCAACGCCACCCGGGAGGACGCCCGCGCGGCGGTGGACGCGGCGCTGGCGGCCGCCCGGGAGTGGCGCTCGCTGTCCTTCGACGACCGCGCGGCGGTGTTCCTGCGCGCCGCGGACCTCCTCGCCGGGCCCTGGCGGGAGACGCTCAACGCGGCCACGATGCTCGGCCAGTCCAAGACCGCGCAGCAGGCGGAGATCGACTCGGCCTGCGAGCTGATCGACTTCTGGCGCTACAACGTCCACTTCGCCCGGCAGGTCCTGGCCGATCAGCCGGTCTCGTCCCCGGGGGTGTGGAACCGCACCGACCACCGCCCGCTGGAAGGTTTCGTCTACGCGATCACGCCGTTCAACTTCACCGCGATCGCCGGGAACCTGCCCACCGCCCCCGCGCTGATGGGCAACACGGTGGTCTGGAAGCCCGCGCCGACCCAGGCGCTGGCCGCCCACCACCTGATGCGGCTGCTGGAGGCGGCCGGCCTGCCGCCCGGGGTGATCAACCTGGTGACCGGCGACGGCCTCCAGGTGTCCCCGGTCGCGCTGGCCGACCCGGCGCTGGCCGGCCTGCACTTCACCGGCTCGACCGCGACCTTCCAGTCGCTGTGGCAGACGATCGGCGCGAACATCGGCGGCTACCGGACGTACCCGCGGATCGTCGGCGAGACCGGCGGCAAGGACTTCCTGCTCGCCCACCGCTCCGCCGACCCGGAGATCCTCAAGACGGCGCTGATCCGCGGCGCCTTCGAGTACCAGGGCCAGAAGTGCTCGGCGCTCTCCCGCGCCTACCTGCCGCGCAGCCTCTGGCAGCGGATCAAGGACGACTTCCTGGCCGAGGTCGACGCCCTCGCCGTCGGCGACGTCACCGACCTCTCCAACTTCATGGGCGCGCTCATCGACCGGCGGGCCTTCGAGAAGAACCGGGACGCCATCGAACGGGCCAAGCGCGACCCCACGATCGAACTGGCGGCCGGCGGCCAGTACGACGACGCGATCGGCTGGTTCGTCCGGCCCACCGTCCTGGTCTCCTCCGACCACCGCGGCGAGATCTTCCGCACCGAGTACTTCGGCCCGATCCTCGCCGTCCACGTCTACGAGGACTCCCGCTGGGACGACGTGTTCGCCAGGATCGACGCCGCCGCCCCGTACGGCCTGACCGGTGCCGTCATCGCACAGGACCGCTACGCGATCGCCCGTGCGGTGGAGGAACTGCGCTTCACCGCCGGGAACTTCTACATCAACGACAAGCCGACCGGCGCCGTCGTCGGCCAGCAGCCCTTCGGCGGCGGCCGTGCCTCCGGCACCAACGACAAGGCGGGCGCCGCCCAGAACCTGCTGCGCTGGACCTCGGCCCGTTCGATCAAGGAAACCTTCGTGCCGCCGACGCACCATGCGTACCCGCATATGGGCTGAAAGCGAACATCCGGTTCCGGTTTGGACATGGTGTCCAGGACGGACCGGTCACCCGGCAGCTTTGCGCCTCCCTGTCCCTGTCCACCTTCGATTGATCCGGTTAGGCTGGCTGGCGTCGTCGGGTGGCTCCGCAGGACGAATCGTCCTACCCACTGCGAAGGCGTTTCATGCGCGCCATGAACCCTTTTCAGTCGGATGGTGCGGCAGGATTGCGGTAGACCCGTCGGTGTTCATCCACACACGACCGAGTCACGCAACGGCGCGCGACAGGAGCCAAGAAGTCATGCAGACCAAGCTGGACGCAGCCAAGGCCGACCTGCTCAAGAAGGCCGCCGCAGCCGCTGAGAACAGCCAGGTGGGGGGAGCGGCGCCGGGGGAGGGTCTGAGCAACGGCGCTCTTACCGCGTACCTGCACCACTACTACCTCCACACCGCGCCCGAGGACCTGGTCGACCTCGACCCGGTTGACGTCTACGGCGCGGCCGCCTCGCACTACCGCCTGGGCCTCAAGCGCCCCCAGGGCACCGCCGAGGTGCGGGTGCACACCCCCTCGGTCGAGGAGAACGGCTGGTCCTGCGGCCACACGGTCGTCGAGGTCGTCACCGACGACATGTCCTTCCTGGTCGACTCCGTCACCAACGAGCTGTCCCGCCAGGACCGCGGCATCCACATCGTGATCCACCCGCAGCTGGTCGTCCGCCGTGACATCACCGGCAAGCTCCTGGAGATCCTCGACGTCGACGCGTGCGCGCGCAGCCAGGCCGCCGGCGCCGAGTGGCCCGCCGACGCGACCGTCGAGTCGTGGATGCACATCGAGATCGACCGCGAGACCGACCGCGAGGACCTGCGCTCGATCGAGTCCAACCTGCGCCGCGTGCTCGGCGACGTCCGCGAGGTCGTCGAGGACTGGACCAAGATGCGCGACAGCGCGCTGCGCCTGGCCGACGAGCTGGCCGAGGAGCCCCCGGCCGGCCTGCCCGAGCAGGAGGTCGGCGAGGCCTGGGAGCTGATGCGCTGGCTCGGCGACGACCACTTCACCTTCCTCGGCTACCGCGAGTACGACCTCGTCGAGCACGAGGGCGAAGAGGTCCTCAAGGCCGTCGCCGGCACCGGCCTCGGCATCCTGCGCGCCGACCCGCACAGCCACGACGACCGCCACCACTCCGTGAGCGAGGCCTTCGGCCGCCTCTCCGCGCCGGTGCGCGCCAAGGCCCACGAGAAGAAGCTGCTCGTCCTCACCAAGGCCAACAGCCGTGCCACCGTGCACCGCCCGGCCTACCTGGACTACGTCGGCGTGAAGAAGTTCAACGCCGCCGGCGAGCCCATCGGCGAGCGCCGCTTCCTCGGCCTGTTCTCCTCCGCCGCGTACACCGAGTCCGTCACCCGGATCCCGGTCGTGCGCCGCAAGGTCCAGGCCGTCCTGGACGGCTCCGGCTTCTCCAGCGAGAGCCACGACGGCCGCGACCTGCTGCAGATCATGGAGACCTTCCCGCGGGACGAGATGTTCCAGACGGCGGCCTCCGAACTGCTCTCGATCGCCACGAGCGTGCTCTACCTGCAGGAGCGCCGCAAGCTGCGCCTCTTCCTGCGCCAGGACGAGTACGGCCGCTACTACTCGGCGTTCATCTACCTGCCGCGCGACCGGTACACCACCCGGATCCGCCTGCTGCTCACCGACATCCTCAAGGAAGAGCTGAACGGCGACGCCATCGACTACACGGTGTACGCCACCGAGTCGGTGCTGACCCGCCTGCACTTCGTCGTCCGGGTGGCCCCCGGCACCGAGCTGCCGCAGCTCACCGACACCGACATCGAGCGGATCGAGAACCGCCTGGCCGAGGCCGCCCGGTTCTGGATGGACGGCTTCCACGACCAGCTGCACACCGAGCTGGGCGAGGAGAAGGCCGCCGAGCTCGGCCACAAGTACGCCAACGCCTTCCCCGACGGCTACCGCGCCGACTTCCCGCCGCGCACCGCCGTCTCCGACATCAAGCAGATCGAGTCGCTGCACGGCGCGGGCGACTTCCGCCTCAACCTGTACCAGCCGGTCGGCGCCGGCGACGACGAGCGCCGCTTCAAGATCTACCGGGTCGGCGGCCCGATCTCGCTCACCGAGGTCCTGCCGGTGCTCCAGCGCCTGGGCGTCGAGGTCCTGGACGAACACCCGTACGCGCTGCGCCGCTCCGACGGCACCACCGCGTGGGTGTACGACTTCGGCCTGAAGCTGCGCGAGGCCACCGAGCTCACCGACGAGGCGCGCGAGCGCTTCCAGGAGACCTTCGCCGCCACCTGGACCGGCCGGGCCGAGAACGACGGCTTCAACGAGCTGGTCCTCACCGCCGGGCTGACCTGGCGCCAGGCGATGATGCTGCGCGCGTACGCCAAGTACCTGCGCCAGGCGGGCTCCACGTTCTCCCAGGACTACATGGAGGACGCGCTCCGCAACAACACCCACAGCACCCGCCTGCTGGTCAACCTCTTCGAGGCCCGGCTGAGCCCGAGCCACCGCTCGGGCGCCCTGGAGCTGACCGAGGGCATCCTGGAGGAGCTGGCCGGCGCGCTCGACGAGGTCGTCTCGCTGGACGAGGACCGCATCCTGCGCTCCTTCCTGAACCTCATCAAGGCCACCCTGCGGACCAACTTCTTCCAGCACGACGGCTCCGGCGAGTGGCACTCCTACGTGTCGATGAAGTTCGACCCGAAGGCCATCCCGGACCTGCCGGCCCCGCGCCCGGCGTTCGAGATCTGGGTCTACTCGCCGCAGGTCGAGGGCGTGCACCTGCGCTTCGGCAAGGTCGCCCGCGGCGGTCTGCGCTGGTCCGACCGGCGCGAGGACTTCCGCACCGAGATCCTCGGCCTGGTCAAGGCGCAGATGGTGAAGAACACCGTCATCGTGCCGGTCGGCGCCAAGGGCGGCTTCGTCGCCAAGCAGCTGCCGGACCCGTCGGTGGACCGCGACGCGTGGCTGGCCGAGGGCGTCTCCTCGTACAAGACGTTCATCTCGGCGCTGCTCGACATCACCGACAACCTGGTCGGCGGCGAGGTCGTCCACCCGGCCGACGTGGTCCGCCACGACGAGGACGACACCTACCTGGTCGTCGCCGCCGACAAGGGCACCGCGACCTTCTCGGACATCGCCAACGGCGTCGCCGAGTCCTACGGCTTCTGGCTGGGCGACGCGTTCGCCTCCGGCGGCTCGGCGGGCTACGACCACAAGGGCATGGGCATCACCGCCCGCGGCGCCTGGGAGTCGGTCAAGCGCAACTTCCGCGAGCTCGGCGTCGACACCCAGGCCGAGGACTTCACCGTCATCGGCATCGGCGACATGTCCGGCGACGTCTTCGGCAACGGCATGCTGCTCAGCGAGCACATCCGGCTGGTCGCGGCCTTCGACCACCGCCACATCTTCCTCGACCCGAACCCGGACGCGGCCCTCTCGTACGCCGAGCGCCGCCGCCTGTTCGACCTGCCGCGCAGCTCGTGGGACGACTACGACAAGTCGCTGATCTCGGCCGGCGGCGGGGTGTTCCCGCGCAGTGCCAAGTCGATCCAGGTCAGTGCCCAGGTCCGGGCCGCGCTCGGCATCCAGGAGGCCCGGCTCACCCCGGCCGAGCTGATGAAGGCGATCCTGCAGGCGCCGGTCGACCTGTTCTGGAACGGCGGCATCGGCACCTACATCAAGGCCTCGACCGAGACCAACGCCGAGGTCGGCGACAAGGCCAACGACGCCATCCGCGTCAACGGCGAGCAGGTCCGGGCCCGGGTCATCGGCGAGGGCGGCAACCTCGGCTGCACCCAGCTCGGCCGCATCGAGTACGCGGCGGCCGGCGGCCCGGAGAGCACCGGCGGCTGGATCAACACCGACGCCATCGACAACTCGGCCGGCGTGGACACCTCGGACCACGAGGTCAACATCAAGATCCTGCTCAACGGGGTCGTCGCCGAGGGCGACATGACGGTCAAGCAGCGCAACACGCTGCTGGCCGAGATGACCGACGAGGTCGGCCACCTGGTGCTGCGCAACAACTACGCGCAGAACGTGGTGCTGGCCAACGCCGTCGCCCAGGCGCACAGCATGGTCAACGTCCACTCCCGGATGATCAACCGCTTCGAGGCGGCCGGCCAGCTCGACCGGGGGCTGGAGTTCCTGCCCGCCGAGCGCCTGATCCGCGAGCGCCAGCAGAACGGCCGCGGGCTCTCGCAGCCCGAGATGTCCGTCCTGCTCGCGTACACCAAGATCACGCTGGCCGAGGAGCTGCTCGCCACCGACCTGCCCGACGACCCGTACTTCCGCACCGCGCTCCACGAGTACTTCCCGAGCGCCCTGCGGACCAGGTTCGCCGAGGCGATCGACGGCCACGCGCTGCGCCGCGAGATCATCACCACGCTGATCGTCAACGACACGATCAACCGCGGTGGCTGCACCTTCGCCTTCCGCCTGAAGGAGGAGACCGGCGCGACCTACGAGGAGATCGCCCGGACGCACACCGCCGCGCGGGCCGTGTTCGGCCTGGAGGAGATCTGGGGCGAGATCGAGGGCCTGGACAACAAGGTCCCGGCCCGGGTCCAGACCAAGATGCGGCTGCACTCGCGCCGCCTGGTCGAGCGCGCCACCCGGTGGATGCTCAACAACCGCCGCCAGCCGCTGGACATCGCCGCCACGATCGCGTTCTTCCGCGACCGGATCGCCCAGGTGTGGGGCTCGCTGCCCAAGCCGCTGCGCGGCGAGGACCTGGCGTGGTTCGAGTCGATCCACGGCGAGCTCGCCGCGGCGGGCGTGCCGGAGGAGCTGGCCACCCGGATCGCCGGCCTGTCCTCGGTCTTCCCGACCCTGGACATCACCGAGGTCGCGGACCGCTCCGGCAAGGACGTCGCGGACGTCGCCGAGCTCTACTACGACCTCGGCGACCGCCTGCAGATCTCGCACCTGCTGGACCGCATCATCGACCTGCCCCGCACCGACCGCTGGTCGTCGATGGCCCGGGCCGCGATCCGCGAGGACCTCTTCGCGGCGCACGCGGCGCTGACCGCCGACATCCTCGTCTGCGGCCCGGAGGGCGCCACCCCGGAGGAGCGCTACACCGCCTGGGCGGAGCTCAACGGGACGCTGCTGAACCGCGCGAAGAGCACGCTCGACGACATAAGGGGTTCGGACAACTACGAGCTGTCCAGCCTGTCGGTCGCGATGCGCGTCATCCGCACCCTCCTGCGCACCGGCTCGATGCGCTAGGAAGTCAGGACGGCAAAGGGGCGGGGCGCCGAGCTGGAGCGGGTCTATCGCGACGACCGTCGGGCGCAGGGTCGCGGTGCGCGGGATGCGTCCGCTGATCCGGGCGGCCTGGAAGGCGCAGACGCCGCCGTCCGGCAGCCGCAGGTAGCCGCGGCCCGGGGTGTCCTCGGGGAGGGCGGCGGCGTCGCCCAGGTGGATCAGCAGGTCGGAGTCGGCCGGGTCCTCGGTGCGCAGGGCGATCCGGAGCAGGGCGGCCTCGTCCACCTCGGTGCCGGCGCTCTCCTCGGGCCGGCCGGTGGTGACCGCGAGGTGGACGCCGAGCGGGCCGCCGCGGCGGGCGACGGCGGCGAGCGCGCGGGCCAGCGGGCGGCCGGCCGGGGAGGTGGGGGAGAGCAGCGCGTCGTAGTCGTCGACCACGACGACCAGCCGGGCGGGGACCGGGGAGCCCGGGGCGGCGGGCCGGGGGCCGTCGGCGCCGCGCGGCCCGATGATCCGGGGCGCGGGGGTCGCGGCGGCTCCGACGGCGGCGGGCACCGGTACCTGCGGGGCGTCCGCACCTGTGCCGAGGCCCTGCCGACCGGCCGGTCCCTGTCGGCCGTCGAGGCTGTGCTGACCGGCAAGGCTGTGCTGGCCGTCCAGGCTGTGCTGGCCGTCAAGAATGCGGGCGGCGTGCCAGGAGGCGAAGTCGAGGCCGTCGAACAGCCGCTCCCGCAGCGCGAGTTCGTCCTCCAGCGCCTCCGCGGCGAGCAGCGCCTGGCGCGGGTCGGAGGCGGCGTTGACCCGCCCGGTGACGTGCGGGAGCTCGGTGCAGCCGTCCAGCCCGTCCTCGGTGGCCCGGCCCTCGACGATGGTGACGGCCAGCCGCTCGGGCCGCTCGGAGACGGCGAGCGAGGCGACGAGCGTGCGCAGCAGCTCCGTCTTGCCGGAGCCGCGCGCGCCGCCGATCAGCAGGTGCGGGCCGCCCGGGTCGGGGGAGGGGAGGGCCAGTTCGGGATCGGCGAGGTCGAGCGTGCAGAGCTCGTCGCGGGTGGTGCCGAGCAGCGCGGTGGCGGCGCCGATGCCGCCGGCGTGGGCGTCCCAGCGGGCGGAGAGCTTGGCGGGGGTGACGGTGTCGAGCTGCAGCAGGTCGAGCAGCCGCAGGGCGTCCGGCAGGGGGCCGCGGGCGGCCGGGGCGGCCTCGCGCAGCGGGGCGAGCACCCGGGCCAGCCGCTCGGCCCAGGCGTCGGAGACGGCGTCCAGCGAGACCTCGTGCAGGGTCTCGCGGCCGCGGGCGACCGGGCGGTCGAGCGAGAGGTGGGTGCCGACCTCGCCGGTGATCAGGGCGGTGGCGCCGACGCCGCGGGGGAGCAGTTCGGGCTGCTCGGCGAGGCAGATCGGGAAGATGCCGACCGCCGGGCCCTGGCGCAGCAGCAGGTCCAGCGCCTGCCGGGCGGTCTCGGTGGCCGGGCGGCCGTCGACCACGACGACGGTGGCGGGGTGGCCGCCGAGGCCGACCGGGCCGCTGAGCCGGGCGGTGAGCTCGGTGAGCCGGGCGGTGGCCTGCTCGTCGTCGAGGCCGAGCAGCAGGCGGCAGTCCTGGCCCTCGACGGGGCGCAGGTGGGGCAGCCAGAGGGCCCAGGCCCAGGTGTCGACGCGCTCCTGCGGGGTGCGGGCGTGGTCGGAGTCGACGACGACGAGGCTCAGGCCGCTCGGCGGGTGCAGGGCGGCGAGCTGGGCGACGACGGCGCGGGTGAGCGCGTCCAGCCGCTCGCGCGGGCCGCTGAGGCCGAGGCTGCCGGCGGTCTGCAGGTCGAGGGTGACCGGGACGGCGGGCAGTGTCGTGCCGGGGGTGGTGCCGGGGCCGCCGGGGCGGTCGGCGGTGCCCAGGCGCAGGGTGAGCGCGTCGGGGTGGCCGGGGCCGCGCTCCCAGAGCCGGGGGCCGGGGCCGACGGCGTTGAGCAGGAGGGTGGCGAGGTCGGGCCAGCGTTCGCGCTGGGCGGCGGCCTGGCGGATCCGGACGGCGGCGTGGTGGCGCTCGGCGCTCTCCTGTCCGGGCGGTTCGGCGGTGCGGCCGAGCCGCAGCGAGAGCAGTCCGCGGCCGCGGCCCGCGGCGGGCTCGGGGGCGGCGGGCGGTTCGGCGACGGGCGGCGCGGGCCGGACGGGGCCGGGGGCGGCGAGCTGGAGGTGGCCGTGGCCGTCCGGGACGGCGGCGCGGGCGGGCTCGCCGGGTTCGGGGGCCGCGAGCTGGAGGGTGGACTCGCCGATCCGCAGCAGGGCTCCGGGGTCGAGCGGGACGGCCTCCTCCAGCGGGCCGGGCGGGACGATCCGGCCGTCCAGGGTGGTGCCGTTGGTGGAGCCGAGGTCGCGGACGGTGACCCGGCCGTCCTCGGCGAGGTGCAGGGACAGGTGCAGCCGGGAGACGTCCGGGTCGTCGAGCGGGACGTCGGCCTCGCCGGAGCGGCCGACCCGGATCTCCCGGCCGTGCAGGCGGTGCACGCCGCCGGCGTCGGGGCCGCCGACCACGCGCAGTTCGGCGGCGGCCGTCGCGTCGTCGGGGTCGTCGGCGGTCGGGTCCGGCTCGTTGAGGCTGAGGACGGCGCCGTCGAGGAGCGGAGGATGGCCGAGCAGGGTGTGTTCGTCCACCCGGTGCGCCCCGGCGTAGAGGTGCACGTGGGTGGCGGCCCGGGGCCCGCGCACGCCCACGGCGCCCGCGAGCGCGCCCGCGAGGGCGCCGAGCGCGGTGCCCACGGGCGCGGTGACCAGTACGTCCACGTAGGGGATGGCGGTGCCGGCGGCGGTCGGGCCGCTGCGCGGTCGGAGGACGGTCAGCCGGATCTGCATCTCGCCCGCGGGTCCCTTCTGCTGATGTGAAGCCTGGTACCGCTGCCTCGCGGCTCGGGCGGCCGCTGGGCCACAAAGGTGGCGAGTGTCCATCCTGCCATCCGTCACGGACGGTCCGCGCACGGTACCGGATTTGACGATCTTGCGATGATCGCCATGTTGGAGGTGGCGGAGGGTCAGGTCAACCGGTGCTCCGGCGGTGCCCGTGACCCTTCCCTAGGGGATGTCCCCCAACCCGTCCCCGAGACCGGTCGGACGGCCTGCCGGTCGCCTCCGAAACCCGAACGGTCACCGTTAGAGTGGCCGCAGACAGGGGCCCGGCAGGCTCACCGCACCGGCGGAGGAGCGCCCCGCGCGGGCGGCACGGCGAGGAGTGCGACAGGTGCGGCCAGTCGGCAGCAAGTATGTGCTTGAGGAGACCCTCGGACGGGGGGCCACCGGCACCGTCTGGCGCGGGCGGGTGCGCCCGGACGCCGACGTGCCCGGCGGCGAGCTCGGGCAGGCCGTGGCGATCAAGGTGCTGCGCGAGGAACTGGCCGCGGACCCGGACGTCGTGATGCGCTTCCTGCGCGAGCGCTCCCTGCTGCTGCGGCTCACCCACCCCAACATCGTCCGGGTGTGCGACCTGGTCGTCGAGGGCGAGCTGCTGGCCCTCGTGATGGACCTCGTCGAGGGCCCCGACCTGGCCCGCTACCTGCGCTCCAACGGCCCGTTCAGCCCGATCGCCGGCGCCCTGCTGATGGCCCAGGTCGCGGACGCGCTCGCGGCCAGCCACGCCGACGGCATCGTCCACCGCGACCTCAAGCCGGCGAACGTCCTGCTCGCCTCCGTCCTGGTGGACGGCACCGAGCAGATGCACCCGATGCTGACCGACTTCGGCATCGCCCGCCTCGCCGACTCCCCGGGCATCACCCGCACCCACGAGTTCGTCGGCACGCCCGCCTACGTCGCCCCGGAGTCCGCCGAGGGCCGCGCCCAGACCTCCGCCGTGGACGTCTACGGCGCCGGGATCATGCTGTACGAGCTGGTCACCGGCCGCCAGCCGTTCCAGGGCGACGGCGCGCTCGCGGTCCTCCAGGCGCACCTCGCCCAGGAGCCGCAGCGGCCCAGCACGATGCCCGAGCCGCTGTGGACGGTGATCGAGCGCTGCCTGCGCAAGGACCCGGCGCAGCGGCCGTCCGCGACCTCGCTGGCGCGGGCGCTGCGCGTGGTGGCGGCGGGCGTCGGCGTGCACGCCTCCCCGGCGGCCGTGGACGCGGCGATCGCGGTCGGCGCGCTGCTGCAGCCGGACCCGCAGCCCGCCTCGGTGCCGGGCACGGCCACGGGCGCGCCGTTCGCGCCCGCGAGCGAGGACCGCACCCAGGTGCTGCCCGCCGGCGGCCCCGGCGCCCCGCAGTTCGACCCGGCCGCGGCGACCCGGGTGATGGGCACCCAGCCGCCGCCCGCGCCCCCGTACGGCAGTGCGGACCGCACGCAGGTGATGCCGCCCACCGCGGTGCCGCCGCCCCCGCCGGGCCCGCCGCAGGAGGAGGCGCCGCACCCGTGGCAGACGCAGCTGCGCGCCGCGCGGGACCGCAACCAGCAGACGCAGGTCGGCTACTTCGGCCCGGAGGACTTCGAGGAGCCGCAGGTCGCCCCGCAGCCCTACCAGGCGGGCCAGGGGGGTCAGGGCGGATACCCGGGCCAGGGCGGTCACCCCGGGGCGTACCAGCCCCAGCAGCCCGGCGGCCCCCGGCCCGACCAGCGCCGCCAGGGCCCGCCGCCGCCCGGGTACGCCCAGCGCCCGCCGGTCGCCCCGCCGCCCTACCGGGCGAACCAGGCGAACCAGGGGGGACAGGCGGGCCAGGGCGGCCGTCCGCAGCCGCCCGGCGGCTACCGGCAGGCCCCGGAGGGCTACGGCCGGTCGCAGGCCGGCTACCCGCCGCCGCCGCCCCCGCCCGCCCCGGTGCGCCGGGCCGAGCCGCCCGCGCCGCAGCGCCGGGAGCCCCCGCAACGCCGCGAGGAGCCGCCGGCCCGCCGGGAGGCGCCGCCGGCGCCGTCGCGCCGCGAGCCGGCCCCGCCGCGCGAGCGGCGCCCGCGCAGCCGCAACCGGATGTACATCCCGGGGCTCGGCTGCCTCAAGGGCTGCCTGATGGTGCTGCTGGTGCTGGCGGTCGCCGCCGTGGCGCTGTGGAACTTCACGCCGCTGCCGCACTACTGGGACAACGTCCAGGGCTGGTACCACACGGCCTACGACTGGGTGACCAACGTCTTCGACAGCGCGAAGAACTGACGCCCCGCCGGGTCCGGCCGCCCCCCCCGGCGGCCGCCCGGACGGCGGGATTGACGCTTTGTCGACAATTTCGAAGATTTCTCGCCCGCGAGTGCCGCCCCGGGGCCCTCAGGCGGCCCGCGAGGGGGGTCGGGGCGCGTAGGTTGGTCGGTGTTGTCCCGCCCCACCGAGCGCACCGGACCTTCCGGCGCGCTCCCGCGCCGCCCACGGAGCAGCATTGGCACGCAAGATCGGCAGCCGGTACACCGTCCACCAGGTGATCGGCCGGGGTTCGGCCGGGACGGTCTGGCTCGGCGAGGGGCCGGACGGCCCGGTGGCGGTCAAGCTGCTGCGCGAGGACCTGGCCGCCGACCAGGTGCTGGTCGGCCGCTTCGTGCAGGAGCGCGCCGCGCTGACCAGCCTCGACCACCCCCGGGTGGTCGGCGTGCGCGACATGGTCGTGGACGGCAGCGACCTCGCCCTCGTCATGGAGCTCGTCCAGGGCACCGACCTGCGCTCCCGGCTCGAACGCGACGGTGCCCTGCCCCCGCAGACCGCCGCCTCGGTCATCGCCGACGTCGCCGACGGCCTGGCCGCCGCGCACGCGGCCGGCATCGTCCACCGCGACGTCAAACCCGAGAACGTCCTGCTCGACCTCGCCGCCGCCCCCGGCCCCGGCGGAGCCCCCCGGGCCAAGCTCACCGACTTCGGCGTGGCCCGGCTGGTGGACGCCCCGCGCCGCACGCGGGCCACCCGGATCATCGGCACCCCCGACTACCTCGCCCCCGAGATCATCGAGGGCCTGGAGCCGCGCGCCGCCGTCGACATCTACGCCCTCGCCACCGTGCTCTACGAGCTGCTGGCCGGCTTCACCCCCTTCGGCGGCGGCCACACCGGCGCCGTGCTGCGCCGCCACGTCACCGAGCAGGTGCCGCCGATCCCCGGCCTGCCGGACGGGCTGTGGCGGATCATCTCCGAGTGCCTGGCCAAGGCCCCCGCCTCCCGGTTGCG
The DNA here is from genome assembly GCF_042887525.1 of Kitasatospora sp. NPDC057936. Lineage (NCBI taxonomy): Bacteria > Bacillati > Actinomycetota > Actinomycetes > Kitasatosporales > Streptomycetaceae > Kitasatospora > Kitasatospora sp. NPDC057936. The sequence goes on along the minus strand of NZ_JBHVPD010000013.1, from coordinate 93,898 downwards.
CGCCGCCGAGCTGGCCGCCAGGCTGCGCGAGCAGCTGCCCGCGCTGGCGGGCCTGCCGGTGCTCGCCGTCCCCTCGCAGGGCCGCGCCCCGGCGGAGGAGGCGATCACCCCCGGCGAGGCCGTCTACGCCGAGGTGGACGCCGCCCCCGGCGCCCACAAGCGCCGCCGCGGCCCGGCCGTCCCGCTGGTGCCCGGCGTCGCCCCGGACTCCACCCGGGACACCCACACCAGCCTGCGCCGTCCGTCCGCGGACGAGCTGGCCGCCTACGCCGCCGAGTCCCGCGCCCAGCGCACCGCCCCCGGCGCGGGCCACCGCCGCGACCGCCAGGCCCTGCTGCGCCGCCGCCGGTTGCTCGCCGTCGTGCTGGCCACCGTCCTGCTGCTGGCGGGCGCCGCCGCGGCCTGGACGGCCTTCGCGGCCACCGCCCCGGACCGCGGCCACCCGGCCCGTCCGGCCGTCCACAGCACCGCCCCGCGGGCCCCCTAGAACCGCTCCAGGGCGGCCGGGGGACCCCGGTGTCGTCATGACCACCCCCGGAACCATTACGCTGGGGGCGTGGCAGCCGTCGATCCTTCCGAAGAGCTCAAGAACCTCGAATCGACCATGGGGTCGATCGAGGCCGTCCTCGACCTGGACAAGATCCGGGCCGACATCGCGGTCCTGGAGGAGGAGGCAGCCGCCCCCACCCTGTGGGACGACGTCGCGAACGCGCAGAAGGTGACCAGCCGGCTCTCCTTCCTCCAGGGCGAGCTGCGCCGGGTCGAGGGCCTGCGCAGCCGCATCGACGACCTGGGCGTGCTGTTCGAGCTGGCCGAGGCCGAGGACGACGCGGACACCCGCACCGAGGCCGAGACCGAGCTCAAGTCGCTCCAGAAGGCTGTCGAGGAGCTGGAGGTCCGCACCCTCCTGTCCGGCGAGTACGACGCCCGTGAGGCGCTGATCAACATCCGCGCCGAGGCCGGTGGCGTCGACGCCGCCGACTTCGCCGAGCAGCTCATGCGCATGTACCTGCGCTGGGCCGAGCGGCACGGGTACCCGACCGAGGTGTACGACACCTCGTACGCCGAAGAGGCCGGGATCAAGTCCGCGACCTTCACCGTGAAGGCGCCGTACGCCTACGGCACGCTCTCGGTCGAGCAGGGCACGCACCGCCTGGTCCGCATCTCGCCGTTCGACAACCAGGGCCGTCGCCAGACCTCCTTCGCCGGCGTCGAGGTGCTCCCGGTCGTCGAGCAGTCCGACCACGTCGACATCGACGAGTCCGAGCTGCGCATCGACGTCTACCGCGCCTCCGGCCCCGGCGGCCAGGGCGTCAACACCACCGACTCGGCGGTGCGCATCACGCACATCCCGACCGGTGTCGTGGTCTCCTGCCAGAACGAGCGCTCGCAGATCCAGAACAAGGCCTCCGCGATGAACGTCCTCCAGGCGAAGCTGCTGGAGCGGCGCCGCCAGGAGGAGCGCGCGGCGATGGACGCCCTCAAGGACAGCGGCAGCTCCTGGGGCAACCAGATGCGCTCCTACGTCCTGCACCCGTACCAGATGGTCAAGGACGTCCGGACGGCGTTCGAGGCCGGCAACCCGCAGGCCGTCCTGGACGGCGACATCGACGGCTTCATCGAGGCCGGGATCCGCTGGCGCAAGCAGCGCGAGACCGCGAACGAGGCGTAAGGAGCTCGGCCTCGATGAAAATCAAGCACAGCATCGAGGCCGGTATCCGCCGGCGCAAGCAGCGCGAGACCAGCGCCGAGTAATCGGGCGACGACGCAGGAGGGCCCCCGACCGGGATCGGTCGGGGGCCCTTCGCGTTCGGTACGTCCCGTCGTGCCTCAGGCCAGCGCCTGCCGGGCGATCAGCGCCACCGCGAGCAGTCCGGCCAGCAGGGCCAGCAGCACCGCGGGGGAGAGCGCGGCGAACGGACCCTGCTGCTCCTGCAGCCGGGCCCGGTTGGCGCGGCAGACCGGGCAACGGCCCTCGCTCACGCGTCCGTTGCAGTTGGCGCACACCAGATGGTCGCAGGTCATGCGATCTCCTCCTCGCTGCTAGAACCAACGCACCGGACGGGGCTTTGGTTCCTTCGCGTGCCCTGTGCGGGGGAGCGGCCGGGCACGGTCGCTCACTCCACTCTGCCAGGTTCCGACCGTTCCGGCTCCCGGGCTGTGAGATGCCTCGCAATTTTCGGGGCATAAGGGGACATTGTCCCCCAGTCTCCGGTAACCGTCCGCTCCGGGCCCTGCGGGCCGACGGTGGATTCGCGTATGGTCCCAAGCCGGGAGCGGCCCTTTCCGTTCCCTTCGCCCGCCCCCGGACCGGGCCCACAGGGGTGGACCGACCGAGGACTGGCGCCGCCTAGGATGGCCTCCGTGATGCAGCCGTGATCAGATTCGACAACGTCTCCAAGACCTATCCCAAGCAGAACCGTCCCGCCCTGGACAACGTCTCGCTGGAGATCGAGAAGGGTGAGTTCGTCTTCCTGGTCGGCTCGTCCGGCTCGGGGAAGTCCACCTTCCTGCGCCTGTGCCTGCGCGAGGAACGCCCCTCCACGGGTGAGGTGCACGTCCTCGGCAAGGACCTGGGCAAGCTGTCCAACTGGAAGGTGCCGCACATGCGCCGCCAGCTGGGCACCGTCTTCCAGGACTTCCGCCTGCTGCCCAACAAGACCGTCGCGCAGAACGTCGCCTTCGCCCTCGAAGTGATCGGCAAGCCCAAGAGCGCCATCAACAAGGTGGTGCCCGAGGTGCTGGAGCTGGTCGGCCTCGGCGGCAAGGAGGACCGCATGCCCGGCGAGCTCTCCGGCGGTGAGCAGCAGCGCGTCGCGATCGCCCGCGCGTTCGTGAACCGGCCGATGCTGCTGATCGCGGACGAGCCCACCGGCAACCTCGACCCGCAGAACTCGGTCGGCATCATGAAGCTGCTCGACCGCATCAACCGCACCGGCACCACGGTGCTGATGGCGACCCACGACCAGGCCATCGTCGACCAGATGCGCAAGCGCGTCATCGAGCTCGACAAGGGCCTGCTGGTCCGCGACCAGGCCCGCGGCGTCTACGGATACCAGCACTGACCCACCCCCGCTGAACCGTAGGGCCGCCGGCCCGAGCCGTCCGACCCAGCAGTACCGACCCTGGAGTTGTTACACGCATGCGCGCCCAGTTCGTCCTGTCGGAGATCGGTGTGGGTCTCCGCCGCAACCTGACCATGACCATCGCGGTCGTCGTCAGCGTCGCGCTCTCCCTCGCCCTCGCCGGTTCCTCGCTCCTGGTCCGCGACCAGGTGAACTCCATGAAGGGGTACTGGTACGACAAGGTCGAGGTGAGCATCTACTTCTGCACCAAGTCCGACGCCCGGAACTCCCCGCAGTGCGGGCAGGGCGCGGCCACCGACCAGCAGGTGCAGGACGTCAAGGCCCAGCTGGACAAGATGGACTCGGTGGTCCAGTCGTCGACCTTCGAGAGCTCCGCCGAGGCGTACAAGCACTGGAAGGAGATGAACCCGGACAACCCGCTCATCTCCGTCCTCGGCCCGGACGCCATGCCGCAGTCCTGGCGGGTGAAGCTCAACGACCCGACGAAGTACGACGTCATCCAGAGCGCCTTCGCCGGGAAGCCCGGCGTCAAGTCGGTGGAGGACCAGCGGAAGATCCTGGAGAACCTCTTCGGCCTGCTGAACGGTCTGCAGACGGCGGCCTTCGTCATCATGGTGCTGATGCTGTTCGTCGCGCTGCTGCTGATCGTCAACACCGTCCGGGTGTCGGCGTACAGCAGGCGGCGTGAGACCGGCATCATGCGCCTGGTCGGCGCCTCCAACTTCTACGTCCAGATGCCGTTCATCGCCGAGGCCGCGTTCTCCGCGCTGCTCGGGGCCGTGATGGCCTCCGGACTGCTGCTCGGCGGGCACTTCTTCGTCCAGAACTGGCTGGCCGACCGGGTGCAGTTCATCCACTTCATCGGGCTGAGCTCGGTGCTGGCGGTGATCCCGCTGCTGGTCGTGGTGGGCATGGCGATGGCCGGTGTCGCGGCGTTCTTCACGCTGCGCAAGTACCTCAAGGTCTGATCCTCCGGGCCCCGGGCGGCCCCGGACGGCACTGCGCCGTCCGGGGCCGCCGTCGTTCCGCGCTCGGCCGTTCCGGCCCGCGGCGCCGCGCGCGGTGTCTACACTCCGATGCCATGCTGGAAACTCCGCGCAGGGCACGTCAGGTGGCCACCCTCAGCCTGGTGTTCGGCGCCGTGCTGCTGGCCGGGGCCGCCACCGGCGCCTGGGGGGACCCGAGCGAAGCGCCGCGCCGCCCGTCCGCGGACGCCGTCCGGCCCGCGTCCGTCGTCCCCGGTGTCACCGCGGACCCGGCCGGCACCGCACTCTCGGAGCAGCAGGCCGAGCACCTGCTCGGCGCCAGCGGCGACCGCTGGGGGGCGTACTACAGCGCGCAGGAGTACGCGGAGTTCAGCCAGGGCCTGGACGGCCGCTACCTCGGGGTGGGCCTGTCGGTGGGCCGTGGCGAGGACGGCGTCACCGAGGTGTCCCAGGTCGCCCCGGGCGGTCCGGCCGCCGCGGCCGGGATCGCCCCCGGGGACCGGCTGCTCAGGATCGACGCCGACCAGGCCGACCGGCTGCCGGTCACCGAGGTCGTCGCCCGGCTGCGCGGCCGCGACGGCGAGCGCAGGGCCGGCTCCGAGGTCACCGTCGACGTCCGGCGCGGCGACGGCGAGGTGCGCGAACTGCGCTTGCGCCGGGCCCTGCTGGACAGCCAGCAGGTCACCGCGGAGCACCTGGACAAGGGCGTGCTGCGGATCGTCGTGCGGGCCTTCACCACCGGCGTGGCCGACCAGGTGCGCGCCGCGCTGCGCGCCCCGCACGGCGGCGTGGTGCTCGATCTGCGCGGAAACTCCGGCGGGTTGGTCGACGAGGCCGTCGCCACCGCCGGGGCCTTCCTGGACGGCGGCGCGGTCGGCTCGTACCAGGAGCGCGGCGACACCAGGGAGTTGACCGCCCCGGCCGGCGGTGACCAGCGCACCCCGCTCGTGGTGCTCGTGGACGGCGGCACGATGAGCGCCGCCGAACTGCTCGCCGGCGCGCTCCAGGACCGCAGCCGCGCGGTCGTGGTGGGCTCGCGGACCTTCGGCAAGGGCACCGTCCAGCAGCCGAGCCGGCTCGCCGACGGCGCCGTGCTGGAGATGACCGTCGGCCGCTACCACACCCCGGCCGGCCGCTCCCTCGACGGCACCGGCCTCACCCCCGACGTCCCCGCGTCCGGCTCCGAGGACGCCGACGCCCTGGCCCTGCGCGTCCTGGCCGGGCTCGGCACCCGGGCCTAAAGGGGCTGCCCCGCCGGGCCCGAAGTGCGAGAATGACGGCGCTATGGCAAAGGAAACCGGACACAAGCTGATCGCGCAGAACAAGAAGGCGCGACACGAGTACTCGATCCTCGACACCTACGAGTGCGGCCTCGTGCTCACCGGGACCGAGGTGAAGTCACTGCGCGAGGGGAGGGCCAACCTGGTCGACGGCTACGCCTACATCCAGAACCACGAGGCCTGGATCGACAACGTCTTCATCCCCGAGTACACCCAGGGGACGTGGACCAACCACGCCGCGCGCCGCAAGCGCAAGCTGCTGCTGCACAGGATGGAGATCCACAAGATCGAGACCAAGGTGCGCGACGCGGGCCACACCCTCATCCCGCTCTCGCTGTACTTCAAGGACGGCCGGGTGAAGCTCGAACTGGCGCTCGCGGTCGGCAAGAAGCTGTACGACAAGCGCCAGACGCTGCGCGAGAAGCAGGACACCCGCGAGACGGCACGCGCCGTGGCGGCCGCCCGACGGCGCCAGGGTTAATCCGCTGGACCCTCGCCCGTCGCCTCGCGTACTATGGCGCCAGCAACACGGACGGTCACAGTCCGAGCTGTTTCTCAAAAAAACATGGGGATGATCGGTTTCGACAGGGGATGTTGAAACAGGGGAAGCGAGCCGAGGAACGCGGCAATGATCTCGTTAACCACGTGTCGCAAAAAAATAATCGCCAACTCTAAGCGCGATTCCCAGCAGTTCGCTCTCGCTGCCTAATAAGCACCGATAGCGCTTGGGTGTCAGACCGGGGAGTTCCCGACCCGGACCCTGGCATAATCTAGGGAACTCAACCGTCCGCCCGGGCTGCGAGGGTGGATGGGAAATCAAACAGCAGCTGGGCCTGTTGGCGGCTCGTCCGTGTGACCGCCAGGGCCGAGAAAAGCACAGCGGACTGCGCTCGGAGAAGCCCTGAATTAACTCCACTGGACCCGGGTTCGATTCCCGGCATCTCCACCACCCCATGTTCACAAGTGAAGGCCGTCCCCCGCAATGCGGGGGACGGCCTTCACGTTTCCCCCGACCGAGGCGTAGGATCATCCGTCCGCTCGTTTTCCGGAGCCGGATTCCGTCGCAACCACCGAGGCCATGCAGAGCAACACGGACACCACCCCCGCCACCGACCACGAGACCGTGCGCGAGCGCGAGATCGCCGGTGAGCAGCAGCACCTCGACACCGTCTACCACCGGCTCGAGGAGAAGCTCGCCGAGGCCGAGTACATCCTGGAGGACGCCGCCAAGCGGGTCCAGGTCGGCACGCCCGGCGCGCTCGCCGAGCGCGACGCCCAGGTCTACCGGGCCGGTGCGCACCTCCAGCGGCTCAACAACGAGTTCGAGGACTTCCTGTTCGGCCGGATCGACCTCCAGCGGGCCGACGCCCCGGAGGAGCACGGCATCCCCTCCGACACGCCGCTCGACCCGGCCGACCCCGCGGTGGCCGAGACCCTGCACATCGGCCGGCTCGGCGTCCTGGACGCCGAGTACGGCCCGCTGGTGATCGACTGGCGGGCGCCCGCCGCCGCGCCGTTCTACCGCGCCACCCCGGTCGAGCCGGGCCGGGTGATCCGCCGCCGGGTGATCCGCTCCAAGGGCCGCAAGGTGATCGGCGTCGAGGACGACCTGCTGCGCCCCGACCTCACCCCCACCCTGGGCGGCGAGGAGCTGGCGGTCGTCGGCGACGGCGCGCTGATGGCCTCGCTCGGCCGCGCCCGCAGCCACTCGATGCGCGACATCGTCTCGTCCATCCAGAAGGAGCAGGACGAGGTCATCCGCGCGGCCGCCGGCGGTGCCACGCTCGTCACCGGCGGCCCGGGCACCGGCAAGACCGCCGTCGCCCTGCACCGCGCCGCGTACCTGCTCTACCAGGACCGCCGCCGCTACGCCGGGGGCATCCTGGTCGTCTCGCCGACCCCGCTGCTGGTCTCCTACACCGAGGGCGTGCTGCCCTCGCTCGGCGAGGAGGGCCAGGTCGCGATCCGCGCGGTCGGCTCGCTGGTGGACGGCATCGAGGCGGGCACCTACGACAGCCCCGAGGCCGCCCGGGTCAAGGGCTCGGGCCGCATGGTGCAGCTGCTGCGCCGGGCCGCCCGCGCGGCGCTGGAGCTGGGCGCGCCGCAGGAGCTCAAGGTGGTCGCCCGCGGCGAGGTGCTGAAGCTCGACGCCGGCCGGCTGAAGGCCGTCCGCGGCAACGTGGTGGGCTCGGGCGGCACGCCGCTGAACCTGCTGCGCCCGCGCGCCCGCCGGCTGCTGCTGGACGCCCTGTGGCAGGAGGCCACCCGGCACCTGCCGAAGCCCACCGACCACTACGCCCGCGAGCAGCGCCAGGAGGAGAAGGAGTCCTTCGACGAGTACGTCTCGGACGAGGCGTCGTTCCTGGACTTCCTGGACGCCTGGTGGCCGGCGCTGTCCCCGCGCAAGGTGCTCGGCACGCTCAAGCACGCGCGCCACACCAACCGGATCGCGCGCCGCGCCGTCACCCCGGACGAGGCGAGGCTGCTGGCGGGCTCCTGGCGGCACCTGTCGGCGGCCGGCGAGGGCGCGCTGTCGGCGCACGACGTCGCGCTGGTGGACGAGCTCCAGGTGCTGCTCGGCGAGCCGGCCCGGCGGAAGGTCCGCGAGGTGGACGCGGTGGACCTGCTGACCGGCCTGGAGGAGGTCACCACCTTCGCCGACCGCAGCGCCCGCCAGCGCGACCGCCAGCCGGTGGAGCGCACGGAGTACGCGCACGTGATCGTGGACGAGGCGCAGGACCTCACCCCGATGCAGTGGCGGTTGATCGGCCGCCGGGCCCGGATGGCGACCTGGACGATCGTCGGGGACCCGGCCCAGTCCTCCTGGCCGTTCCCGCAGGAGGCGCAGGCCGCGCTGGACGAGGTGCTCGCGGGCAAGCAGCGCCGCCGGTTCACGCTGACCGTCAACTACCGCAACCCGGCCGAGATCGCCGAGGTGGCGGCCAAGGTGCTGGCGCTCGCCGCGCCGGGCACGCCGTCGCCGCGCGCGGTGCGCCACGTCGGGGTGGAGCCGCGCTTCGCGGCCGTCACCGACCCGTCGCCGGAGGCCTTCGGCGCGGCGGCCAAGGCCGAGCTGGAGCGCCTGCTGTCCGAGGTGGACGGCACCGTCGCGATCGTGGTGCCGATGGACCGCCGGGCCGAGGCGGCCGGCTGGGCCGAGGGCCTGGGCGAGCGCGTGGTGGCGCTGGGCAGCCTGGAGGCGAAGGGCCTGGAGTACGACGCGACGGTGGTGGCCGACCCGACCGGGATCGCCGGCGAGTCCGAGGCGGGCCTGCGGGTGCTCTACGTGGCGCTCACCCGCGCGACCCAGCGGCTGACCGTGCTGTCCGGTCCGGACGACCTGCCGGACTCGGCCGGCGTGCCCGCGCTGCTGCACGGCTGACGCGCGGCTGACGGCGGGTCCGCGGCCACGAAGAAGGCCCCTCACCGGATGGTGAGGGGCCTTCAGACGTTTACGACACCGACCCGCCATGCTCGCCTCGCGGCAAGTGGTCCCTCTGAGGGACGAAGGTTGGGCCCGGGGGCTTGGATCGAGCCGGTGTCCCGTCCAATGTAACGCATCGGCCCGGAGAGGCAAGAAGTCGCGGGCCCTGTTGTCGCCCGCCCGCCGTCGGCCCGCCGCCCGTCCGGGGGCCCGCTTGTGGGGTCCGCACACTCAATGAACGTTATTTCTGGCTACGCCCTGGTAGGTGCGACGATCGAGGTCTAGCATGCGCAGGTGATGCCTTCAACAAAATGTTGAACCTGCCGATGGACGGAAGAAGGAAGCGTCGATGGCGACGGTGCCAAGTGTCTCCAACTCGATCACGGTGCGGCTCGAAGTCCCGGCCCAGAGCAACGCGGTCAGCGCGATCACCACGGCGGTCGAGTCCTCCGGCGGATCGGTCACCGGCCTCGACGTCACCGCCTCCGGCCTGGAGGCGCTGCGGATCGACGTGACGGTGGCCGCCTCCTCGGTGGCCCACGGCGAGGAGATCGTCGAGAAGCTGCGGGCGATCGACGGCGTGTCGATCGGCAAGGTGTCGGACCGCACGTTCCTGATGCACCTCGGCGGCAAGATCGAGATGTCGTCCAAGCTGCCGATCCGCAACCGTGACGACCTCTCCATGATCTACACCCCGGGCGTGGCCCGCGTGTGCATGGCGATCGCCGAGAACCCCGAGGACGCCCGCCGCCTCACCATCAAGCGCAACAGCGTCGCCGTCGTCACCGACGGCTCGGCGGTGCTGGGCCTGGGCAACATCGGCCCGGCGGCCGCGCTGCCGGTCATGGAGGGCAAGGCGGCCCTGTTCAAGCGCTTCGCCGGCATCGACGCCTGGCCGATCTGCCTGGACACCCAGGACACCGACGAGATCGTGGCCATCGTCAAGGCGATCGCCCCGGGCTTCGCCGGCATCAACCTGGAGGACATCTCCGCGCCGCGCTGCTTCGAGATCGAGGCCCGGCTGCGCGAGGCCCTGGACATCCCGGTCTTCCACGACGACCAGCACGGCACGGCGATCGTGGTGCTCGCCGCCCTCACCAACGCGCTGAAGGTGGTCGGCAAGGACATCGCCGACATCCGCGTGGTGATGTCGGGCGCCGGCGCCGCCGGCACCGCGATCCTCAAGCTGCTGCTGGCCGCCGGCGTCGAGCACGCCACCGTCGCCGACGTGCGCGGCGTGGTCCACCAGGGCCGTGACGACCTCAACGACAGCCTGCGCTGGATCGCCGAGCACACCAACCGCTCGGGCCGCACCGGCAGCCTCAAGGAGGCCGTGGCGGGCGCGGACGTCTTCATCGGCGTGTCGGCCCCGAACGTCCTGGACGGCGACGACCTGGCCACCATGGCCGAGAACGCGATCGTCTTCGCGCTGGCCAACCCGGACCCGGAGGTCGACCCGGCGATCGCCCGTCAGACCGCCGCCGTGGTGGCCACCGGCCGCAGCGACTTCCCGAACCAGATCAACAACGTGCTGGTCTTCCCGGGCGTCTTCCGCGGCCTGCTGGACGCCCAGAGCCGCACCGTGAACACCGAGATGATGATCGCCGCCGCCCGGGCGCTGGCCACCACCGTCGGCGACGACGAGCTGAACGCGAACTACATCATCCCGAGCGTCTTCCACAAGGACGTCGCCAAGACGGTGGCCTCCGCGGTGCGCGAGGCGGCCCTGGCGGGGGCTCAGGGCGAGCCCGTTCCGGCCCGTCCCACCCCGGGCATCGTCGGCACCCTCGACACGGCTTCCTTCCCCACCGTCAAGCTCTGACGGGGGAGCCCGCGGCGGTGCCGCGGATCGGTCAAATGACCGAATAGCGCCCGTACTCGCCCAAGTCCGCCCCGAACCCTTGCGACACAAGGGCGAGGGGCGTGTTTGGGCTTGTCGTGCCTAGGGCGTACGGTAGCCCTGCACGGGGCAGGCGTGTCCGACAAGTACGGAACGTCCCCCTGGTCTTCCGGCGTGTCGTCCCGACCGCCGCCCGCTCCCGGTCCGCCGGAGCCGACGGAGCGTCACACCTCCGACGGGAGGGTGATGTTCGGGTGGCTCGGCCGGGGCCCGATTGGCTTTCTCGGGGCCGGTCGGGGCAGGATTCGTATCCAGGCAGGCGGGCGGGCCTTCGAAGGCTCCGGCGCGCGGCATCGGGTGCGGACCCGGCCTGCGACCACGCATTGCCTGCACGAGCACTGTGTGCGGACCTGCGGCCCATCCGGGTGCCCCCCGGTGGGAGCACCGATGGGCCCCCGCACACCGCAAGCGAACAGACCACAGGAGTACACATGAACCGCAGTGAGCTGGTGGCCGCGCTGTCCGAGCGCGCCGAGGTGACCCGCAAGGACGCCGACGCCGTTCTGGCCGCCTTCGCCGAGATCGTCGGCGAGGTCGTCGCCAAGGGCGACGAGAAGGTCACCATCCCCGGTTTCCTGACCTTCGAGCGCACCCACCGCGCTGCCCGCACCGCGCGCAACCCGCAGACCGGCGAGCCGATCCAGATCGCCGCGGGCTACAGCGCCAAGGTGAGCGCCGGCTCCAAGCTGAAGGAAGCCGCCAAGGGCGCTGCCTGAGCCACCCCTTGAACGCCCGAGAGGCCGGGCTCCCCGCGGGGAGCCCGGCCTCTCGCCGTCGGCGGACGCCGCCGGTCAGGCGTCGACCAGCTGCTCGCTGGGCAGCTCGACGTGGGCGCCGAGGTCGCGCAGCTTGTCCATGAAGTTCTCGTAGCCGCGGTTGATCAGGTCGATGCCGTGGACGGTCGAGGTGCCCTCGGCCGCGAGCGCCGCGATCAGGTACGAGAAGCCGCCGCGCAGGTCCGGGATGACCAGCTCCGCGCCCATGAGCTTGGACGGGCCGGAGACGACCGCGGAGTGCAGGAAGTTGCGGGCGCCGAAGCGGCACGGGGTGGCGCCGAGGCACTCGCGGTAGAGCTGGATGTGGGCGCCCATCTGGTTGAGCGCGCCGGTGAAGCCCAGGCGCGACTCGTACACCGTCTCGTGGACGATGGACAGGCCGGTGGCCTGGGTCAGCGCGACCACCAGGGGCTGCTGCCAGTCGGTCTGGAAGCCCGGGTGGACGTCCGTCTCCAGGGCGATCGCCTTGAGCTCGCCGCCCGGGTGCCAGAAGCGGATGCCCTCGTCGTCCACCTCGAAGGCGCCGCCGACCTTCCGGAAGGTGTTGAGGAAGGTCATCATCTCCAGCTGGCGGGCGCCGCGGACGTAGATGTCGCCCTTCGTGGCGAGCGCCGCGCAGGCCCAGGAGGCGGCCTCCAGGCGGTCCGGCAGGGCGCGGTGGGTGTAGCCGCCCAGCTCGTCCACACCGGTGATCAGGATGGTGCGGTCGGTGCCCAGGGTGATGATCGCGCCCATCTTCTGCAGCACGCAGATCAGGTCGACGATCTCCGGCTCGATGGCCGCGTTGCGCAGCTCGGTGACGCCCTCGGCGAGGACGGCCGTGAGCAGCACCTGCTCGGTCGCGCCGACCGACGGGTAGGGCAGCTCGATCTTGGTGCCGCGCAGCCGCTGTGCGGCGACCAGGTAGGTGCCCTGCGGGTGCTTCTCGATGGTGGCGCCGAACTGGCGCAGCACCTCGAAGTGGAAGTCGACCGGGCGGCCGCCGATGTCGCAGCCGCCGAGGCCGGGGATGAAGGCGTGGCCGAGGCGGTGCAGCAGCGGGCCGCAGAACAGGATCGGGATCCGTGAGGAGCCGGCGTGCGCGTCGATGTCGGCGACGTTCGCGCTCTCGACGTGCGACGGGTCGAGGATCAGCTCGCCGTCCTCGTCACCGGTGCGCACGGTCACGCCGTGCAGCTGGAGCAGGCCGCGGACCACCTTGACGTCGCGGATGTCCGGGACGTTGCGCAGTCTGCTGGGGCCCTGGCCGAGGAGGGCGGCGACCATGGCCTTGGGGACCAGGTTCTTCGCACCGCGGACGCGGATCTCGCCTTCGAGCGGGTTTCCGCCGTGGACCAGCAGGACGTCGTCGGTCATCGTTCTCGCAATCCGGGGTGCCAGAGAAATGGGGAAGGGCTCCTGCGAGCCGGTGGTGGAACGTTCGTACGGGCGCGTTCGGGCCCCCGGCGAAACCGAGTCGGCACCGTGTAAAGGCGTCCACCATCCGTAGATGGTAGTGGGCGTCCCGATGGTTCCCGTGAGCCTCTCCCGTGATGGTGCTCTCTTCCGGGGTTCCGGCGCCCGCCGATGCGCCCGTACGGGTGTTCGTCCGGCGTGGCGGGGTTTCGTGTGTTGCGGTGTCCGCGCCCGCCCGTTCTGCGGGATCATGTGTGGCATGACGGCGGCCCATTCGCACGGAGGCCGGTCCCACACCGGCCGTCTGCTCGTCGCGACGCCCGTGCTCACCGATCCGAACTTCGCCCGGGCGGTGGTGCTCCTCCTCGACCACGACGCCGAGGGGGCGCTCGGCGTCGTGCTCAACCGGCCGACGCCCGTCGAGGTGGGCAGCGTGCTGGACGGCTGGGGAAGGCTGGTCGGGCAGCCGGCCGTGGTGTTCCAGGGCGGGCCGGTGGCGCTGGACTCGGCGCTCGGGCTGGCGGTGGCCCCGGGGGAGCCGGGCACCGGCGAGCCGCTCGGCTGGCGGCGGGTGCACGGCGCGATCGGGCTGGTGGACCTGGAGGCGCCGCCCGAGGTGCTGGCCGGCGAACTGGGCGCGCTGCGGATCTTCGCCGGGTACGCGGGCTGGTCGCCCGGCCAGCTGGAGGCGGAGATCGAGAGCGGCGCGTGGTACCTGGTGGACTGCGAGCCGGGGGACATCTCCAGCCCCGAGCCGGAGCGGCTGTGGCGCTCGGTGCTGCGCCGCCAGCGCGGCCCGCTGGCACTGCTGGCGACCTACCCGGACGACCCGACGCTGAACTGACGGCGGGGGCCGTCGGTGCGACACTGGCCCGGTTTCCCGGGGCGCCCATAGACTTGGCACCTATGAGCACTCTTGAGCCCGAGCGCGGCCTCGGCACCGGCACCCTGGTCGAGCCCGTCCCGCAGGTGTCCAACGGGGACGGCGACCACGAGCGCTTCGCGCACTACGTCCAGAAGGACAAGATCATGGAGAGCGCGCTCTCCGGGTCCCCCGTGGTGGCGCTCTGCGGCAAGGTGTGGGTGCCCGGCCGCGACCCGAAGAAGTACCCGGTCTGCCCGATGTGCAAGGAGATCTACGACGGCATCGGCAAGCCGCAGGGCGGGGACGACGACAAGTAGTCCCGCGGGGCCGCCGCACCGCGCCGTTTTGCATCGTGCGGCGTTTGCGCAGTGGTCTATGCCAATCGTTCCGGGCGCGGGCAGGATGTCGGAATGGACCTCATTCCCGCACCTTCGAGTGCCGTCCGCCGCCCGGGCGAGGACTTCCCCCTCGACGACGCCACGACGCTGACCGCCCCGCCGGCGCTGGCCGGTGCCGCGCACTGGCTGCGCGCGGCGCTGTTCGCCGCAACCGGGCTGCCGTTCGCCCCGGGTGCTCCCGGGGCGGGCGTCGAGCTGGTCCACGACGCCGCCCTGGCCGCCGAGGCGTACCGGATCTCGGTCCGCCCGGGCCACGCGGTGATCACCGCGGGCGGTCCGGCCGGCGCGCTGTGGGGCGCGCAGACGCTCCGCCGGCTGCTCGGCCCGGACGCCTTCCGCCGGGCCCCGCTGCGCCGCACCGGCTGGGTGCTGCCCGGCGCCGACATCGAGGACGCCCCGCGCTTCGGCTGGCGCGGCGCGCTGCTGGACGTCGCCCGGCACTTCCTGCCCAAGGCGGACGTGCTGCGCTTCGTCGACCTGCTGGCCGTCCACAAGCTCAACGTCCTGCACCTGCACCTGACCGACGACCAGGGCTGGCGGGTGGAGATCAAGCGGTACCCGGAGCTGACCGCGCGCGGTGCGTGGCGGGAGCGCTCGATGGTCGGCTACCGCAGCGCCGGGCGTCGCGACGACCGGCCGCACGGCGGCTTCTACACCCAGGACGACCTGCGCGAGATCGTCGCGTACGCGGCGGAGCGCGGGGTCACCGTCGTGCCGGAGATCGACCTGCCGGGCCACACCCAGGCCGCCGTGGCCGCCTACCCCGAGCTCGGCAACACCGACGTCGTGGACACCTCGGCGCTCGGCGTGTGGACGGACTGGGGCGTGAGCCACAACGTGCTCAACGCCTCCGAGGCGACGCTGCGCTTCTTCGAGGGCGTGCTGGAGGAGGTGCTGGAGCTCTTCCCGTCCGAATTCGTCCACCTCGGCGGCGACGAGTGCCCGAAGGAGCAGTGGAAGGACAGCGCCGCCGCCCGGACGCGCATCCGCGAGCTCGGCCTCGCCAACGAGGACGAGCTGCAGAGCTGGATCATCCGGCACTTCGACCGCTGGCTGGCCGAGCGCGGGCGGCGGCTGATCGGCTGGGACGAGATCCTGGAGGGCGGCCTCGCGCCGGGCGCCGCCGTCTCGTCGTGGCGCGGCTTCGGCGGCGGGATCGCGGCCGCGCGCGCCGGCCACGACGTCGTGATGTGCCCCGAGCAGCACGTCTACCTGGACCACCGGCAGGCGGACGGCCCCGACGAGCCGATCCCGGTCGGGTTCGTCCGGACGCTGGAGGACGTGTACCGCTTCGAGCCGGTGCCCAGGGAGCTGGACGAGGCCGCCGCCCGGCGCGTGATCGGCACCCAGGCCAACCTGTGGAGCGAGTTCACGGACACCGCCAGGGACGTCGACTACCGGGCCTTCCCGCGGCTCGCCGCCTTCGCCGAGGTGGCCTGGTCCGCCCTGCCCGCCGAGCCGGCCGAGCGCGACTACCCGGCCTTCGCGCGCCGGCTGGCGGCACACCTGGAGGTCCTGGACGCGCTCGGCGTCGAGTACCGCCCGGCCGACGGCCCGCACCCGTGGCAGCGCCGCCCCGGAGTGGTCGGCCGTCCGATCGAGGGGCCGCCGCCCGTCCGATAGGCGTTCGGGCCGGGCGGCCGGAATGCCGGGCAGCGGGAATGCCGGGCCGCGGGAATGCGGGGGAGGCGGAACACGGGGAACTTCCGGATGGTCATCCGACGTCAAGAACAGATGAACATCTGTTCCGGTCCGGCCCGGGCCGGGGCAGATAACGCCCGGTATCCGCCCCAAACGGGCAGTCCCGTTCACCGGCCCCGAAGTGATCATCGAGCATTGTGTGCCAGAGTTGCCCAACCCGGCCCGATCGCCCGTACCCTACGGGCCAGGCCGGACTGCTGACGCGGACACCACGGCCGAAGGCCGCGGGCGGCAGGCGATCGATGAGCAAGTGGAGCACGGTGGGACCCAGGTGAACCGGACGATCATGCTGCCGGCCTCGCTCGACGAGGCCGTCGACGCGCTGGCCGCCGCCCCGGCCGCGGTGCCCGTGGCCGGCGCCACCGACCTGATGGAGGCCGTCAACGCCGGCCGGCTGCGCCCCGCCGCCCTCGTCGGCCTCGGCCGGATCACCGAACTGCGCGGCTGGCGCTACGAGGACGGCGGCACCGCCGTGCTCGGCGCCGGCCTCACCCACGCCCGGATGGACCGCCCGGACTTCGCCGCGCTGATCCCCGCCCTCGCCGACGCCGCCCGCACCGCCGGACCCCCGCAGGTCCGCAACGTCGGCACCCTCGGCGGCAACATCGTCACCGCCGCCCCGGCCGGCGACACCCTCCCGGTGCTCGCCGCCCTGGAGGCCACCGTCACCCTCGCCCGGGCCGGTGGCACCCGGGAGGTACCGGTCAGTCACCTCCTCACCGGCCTCGACCCGGTGCGCCCCGGCGAACTGCTCACCTGGGTGCGCGTCCCGCTGTTGCACGCGCCCCAGGTCTTCCTCAAGGCGACCGGCCGCAGCGGCCCGGCCCGCGCCACCGCCTCCGTCGCCCTCGTCCTCGACCCCGCCCGGCGCTCCGTGCGCTGCGCCGTCGGCGCCGTCGCGCCGGTGCCGCTGCGGCCGCTGGAGGCCGAGGCCTGGGTGGCCGGCTGCATCGACTGGGACGGCAGCCGGGAGATCGACCCCGCCGCGACCGCCGCCTTCGGCGAGTACGTCGCCGCAGCCTGCGTCCCCGACGGCTACGGCGCCGAGGGTGCCTGGGAGGCCGTGACCGAGGGGCCGAGCGCGGCCGCCGTTCGGCTACGGCGTACCGTGTCGGTGCTGGCCCGACGGGCACTGGGAAGGGCGCTGAAGTGAGCACAGACCCCATCGACACCCTCGACGCCGACCCGCTCGGCTTCTCCCCGCAGGTCAGCCGTGAGCTGCGCCCCTGCGCCTCCTACACCCTGCGGGTGAACGGTTTCGAACGGCCCGTCACCGACGCCTGGATCGGCGAGAGCCTGCTCTACGTGCTGCGCGAGCGGCTCGGCCTGGCCGGTGCCAAGGACGGCTGCGAGCAGGGCGAGTGCGGCGCGTGCTCGGTGCAGGTGGACGGCCAGCTGGTGGCCGGCTGCCTGGTGCCGGCCGCGCTGGCCGCGGACAGCGAGATCAACACCGTCGAGGGCCTGTCGGCGGGCGGCGGCGCGAGCGACGTGCAGCAGGCGCTCGCCGAGTCCGGCGCGGTCCAGTGCGGCTACTGCGCGCCCGGCATGGCGATGGCCGTGCACGACCTGCTCCAGCGCAACCACCGGCCCACCGAGGTCGAGGCCCGGCAGGCGCTGTGCGGCAACCTCT
Organism: Kitasatospora sp. NPDC057936; assembly: GCF_042887525.1. Lineage (NCBI taxonomy): Bacteria > Bacillati > Actinomycetota > Actinomycetes > Kitasatosporales > Streptomycetaceae > Kitasatospora > Kitasatospora sp. NPDC057936. Next base: position 76,457 of record NZ_JBHVPD010000013.1, on the reverse strand, counting down.
GCCGCTGCACCGGCTACCGCGGGGTGCTGGCCGCCGTCCAGAGCGTCGCCGACGCGCGCGCCCTGGAGGCCGAGGAGGCGGAGGAGGCCGCGCTCGCCGAGGAGGCCTCCGCCGCTGCCGCGCCCGCCGCCGAAGGGGCCGCCGGGCAGCCGGCCGCCGAGGCGCCCGCGGAGGAGCCCGCCGCCGAACCCCCCGTCTACACCGACGCCGACGCCTGGATCGAGCACGTCCCGCAGCCGCCCGCCGAGGAGCCGGCCGCCGCGGTCCCCGGCCAGGGCCTGCCGTACGGCGCCGACGGCCTGGGCGGCTACGACGGCCAGCACGGCTACGACGGCCAGGGCGGCTACGACACCGGGGTGTACGACACCGGTTCGTACGAGATCCCGGCCGTCCCGCCGCAGCCGACCGACGACCAGGTCTACTACCAGCCGCAGGGCTACCCCGAGCAGCCGTACCAGGCCACCCCCGCGCACGGCACCTACCTGCCCGGCGCCGGCTACCCCGAGGGCTACCCCCAGCAGCCCGGCTACGACGGCGGCTACGACGCCCCCGTCTACGAGCCCACCCCCGCCCACGGCACCCCGGTGCCCGGTCCCGGCTTCGACGGCACGCCCGGTCCCGGCTTCGACGGCGCGCCGTACGTCCCCACGCCCCCGCACGGCGTCCCGGCCGAGGGCGGCGCCCCGGCCGGCGTCCCGTACGGCGCCACCCCCGCCCACGGCATCCGGCTCCCCGAGGACGACCACGCATCATGACGTCGCCTACCGACATCGGCGCAGCAACCCAGCAGGACGGCGACGGGGCCGGCGCGCCGGAGCCGTTCGGGCTCGGCAGCTCGCCGCTGCGCAGCGACGCCCTGCCCAAGGCGCTCGGCATCTACCCGTACGCCGCCGACCTGTGGGCCGAGGGGCTGCTGTGGGGCGCGCTGCTGCGCTCGCCGCACCCGCACGCCCGGATCAAGGCCATCGACACCTCGGCCGCGCTCGCCCTGCCCGGCGTGCACGCCGTCGTCACCGCCGCCGACCTGCCGCCCGGTCCGGACGGCCTGCCCGACGGCGCCCCGGCCGGGCCGATCGTCGCCGACCGGCCGGTGCTGGCCTCGGGCGTGGTGCGCCACCACGGCGAGCCGGTGGCCGCGGTGGCCGCCGACCACCCCGACACCGCGCGGCTGGCGGTCGGTCTGATCGTCGTCGAGTACGAGCCGCTGGAGGCCGTCACCGACCCCGAGCAGGCCTTCACCGCCCCGCCGCTGCACCCGGACGGCAACCTGTTCCGCCACCTGCCGCTGCGCAGCGGGGACCCGGACGCGGTCGGCGAGATCGTCGTCGAGGGCCTGTACCAGGTCGGCCGGCAGGACCCGGCCCCGCTCGGCGCCGAGGCCGGCCTCGCCGTGCCGCGCCCGGACGGCGGCGTCGAACTGCACCTGTCCTCCACCGACCCGCACGGGGACCGCGACCGCACCGCCGCGTGCCTCGGCCTGGAGCCGGACCGGGTGCGACTGGTCGTCACCGGCGTGCCCGGAGCGACCTCGGACCGCGAGGACCTCTCCTTCCAGGTCACCCTCGCGCTGCTGGCGCTGCGCACCGGCCGGCCGGTGAAGATGACGCTCACCCGCGAGGAGTCCTTCCACACCCACACCTCGCGCCACCCCGCGCTCCTGCGCTACCGCCACCACGCGGACGCCGAGGGCCGGCTGGTGAAGGTCGAGGCGCAGATCCTGCTGGACGGCGGCGCCTACGCGGACGTCTCCGCCGAGGCGCTGGCCGCCGCGACGGCGTTCTCGGTCGGCCCGTACGTCTGCCCGAACGTCTTCGTGGACGCGTGGGCGGTGCGCACCAACAACCCGCCGGCCGGGCGGATGCGCGGCGAGGGCGCGCTGCAGTCCTGCTTCGCCTACGAGTCGCAGCTGGACCAGCTGGCCGCCCGGGTGGGCGTGGACTCGGTGGAGATCCGCCGCCGCAACGCGATGGCCACCGGCGACCCGATGCCCACCGGACAGGCCGTCACGTGCCCGGCGCCGGTGACCGCGCTGCTGGAGGCCGTCGCCGCCGAACCGCTGCCGGCACTGCCGGTGGACGACCCGGACGCCGAGTGGCTGCTGCCGGGCGGGCCCGGCGGCGCCGGCGACCCGGCCGCCGTGCGGCGCGGGATCGGCTACGCCGTCGGCATGGTGCACATGCTCGGCGCCGAGGGCGAGGACGAGGTGTCCACCGCCACCGTGCGGGTCAGCGGCGACCACGCGACCGTGATCTGCGCGGCCGTCGACTCCGGCCAGGGCTTCGCGACGCTGGCCCGGCAGATCGTGCAGACCGTGCTGGGGGTCGGCGAGGTCTACATCGCGCCGGCCGACAGCGACCAGTCGATCGCCGGGCCCTCCGCCCGCGGGCGGCACACCTGGGTGTCCGGCGGCGCGGTCGAGCGGGCCGCGCTGATGGTCCGCCACCAGCTGCTCCAGCCGATCGCCGCCAACTTCGGGATGTCGGTGGAGCTGCTCCAGATCGCCGACGGCAAGATCACCTCGTACGACGGGGTGCTCGGCATGCCGGTCGCCGAGGCGCTCGAGGGCAAGGAGCTGTGGGCCACCGCGCAGTGCCGCCCGCACCCGACCGAGCCGCTGGACGAGGCCGGGCAGGGCGACGCGTTCGTCTCCATCGCCTTCTGCGCGATGCGCGCGGTCGTGGACGTGGACATCGAGCTGGGCGCCGTCCGGGTGGTCGAGATGACCGTCGCGCAGGACGTCGGCCGGGCGCTCAACCCGCGGCAGATCGAGGACCGGATCGAGGCGGGCGTGGCCCAGGGCGTCGGCCTGGCGCTGCTGGAGGAGCTGCGCACCGAGGGCGGCGTGCTGCAGAACCCGTCGCTCACCGGCTACCGGCTGCCGACCGCGCTGGACACCCCCGAGGTGCGGATCGCGGCCCTGCTGGAGGAGCGGGACGTGGTCGCGACCTTCGGCGCCAAGGCCGTCAGTGCCGTGCCCGCGGTGGTCGCCCCGGCGGCCGTCGCCGCCGCCGTCCGGGCCGCGACCGGTCTGCCGGTGGGGCGCCTGCCGATCCGGCCGGAGGACGCCGTCGCGGTGTGAGAGAAATGCGGAACGAGGAATTGCCGGTCGACTTTCGCAGTCGACCGGCAATTCCTTTTACCGAGGCCGTGACGGGATTCGAACCCGTGTGTACCGCTTTGCAGACGGTTCCCTGAGCCTCTCGGGCACACGGCCAGTGAATTCAGGATGGCGGATTCCGTGAATGGGGTCAACGCTGTTTTGTAAATTCTGTATGGCAATGTGTGCTACCGTCGGGGACAAGTGGCGTTTTCCCGCCACTCCGGACGAGCGCGTCGTACCCGGTGACGACAAGACGGCGCAGTTCAGCGGCAATCCGGCCGCTGTGGACTGCGGAGGTTCGTACCGTCATGGCCTGGCTCGTTCTGATCGTCTCGGGTGTCCTGGAAACCGTCTGGGCGGTCGCCCTGGAGTCGTCCAAGGGCTTCACCCGCCTCGTCCCCGGCCTCGTCTTCGGCGTCGCCCTGCTGCTGAGCATGGGCGGACTGGCGTACGCGATGCGCACCATCCCGATCGGCACCGGCTACGCGGTGTGGGTCGGCATCGGCGCGGTCGGCACCGCGCTCTACGGCATGGCCGTCCTGGGCGACGCGGTGACCCTGGCCCGGATCGGCTGCCTGCTGCTGATCGTCTCCGGCGTGGTCGGCCTGAAGGTGCTCCACTGACCCGGTCCCGGGGTGTGTCCCGAGGCGTGTCCTAGGTCCTGCGGCGGAGTCGACCACCGACTCCGGTCAGGGGTCCAAACACCGGACGGCCCTTACGATATTACGTATGACCACTGCCTCCCCCACCTCGGTCGACTCCGCCCCGATACCCGTCGAGAACGACCCCGGCGGCGGGGTGCTCAGCGGCCGCTACCGCGCCCTCACGCTGGGGATCGTGTCGGTGGTCCTGCTGCTCGCCTTCGAGGCGACGGCGGTCAACACCGCGATGCCGGTGGCGGCCCGGCAGCTGGACGGCCTCGGTCTGTACGCCTTCGCCTTCTCCGGCTACTTCACCACCACGCTGTTCGCCCTGGTCGTCTCCGGCCAGTGGTGCGACCGGCGCGGCCCGCTGCAACCGCTGTTCACCGGCATCGCGGTGTTCGGCGCGGGCCTGGTGGTGGCCGGGACGGCGCCGGGGATGTGGCTGTTCGTGGCCGGGCGGGCGGTCCAGGGCCTGGGCGGCGGGCTGGTGATCGTCGCGCTGTACGTCGTGGTCGGCCGGGCCTACCCGGAACGGCTGCGGCCCTCCGTGTTCGCGGCCTTCTCCTCGGCCTGGGTGCTCCCCTCGATCGTCGGACCGGTCGTCTCCGGAGCCGTCACCCAGCACCTGGGGTGGCGCTGGGTGTTCCTGGCCGTGCCGGCGCTGATCCTGCTGCCGCTCGCGGTGATGGGTCCGGCGCTGGCCCGGTCGGAGCGCGAGCACCCCGTGCCGAAGGGCGCGGAGTTCGACCGCCGCCGCACCGTGCTGGCCGCGATGGCGGCGCTCGGCGCCGGCCTGCTGCAGTACGCGGGCCAGCGGCTGGACCCGATCGGGCTGCTCCCGGCGGCGGCCGGTGCGGCGCTGCTGCTGCCGGCGGTGCTCGGGCTGCTGCCCGAGGGCACGCTGCGGGCCGGGCGCGGTCTGCCGACGGTGATCCTGCTGCGCGGCGTGGCCGCCGGGGCGTTCTTCGCGGCGGAGGCGTTCATCCCGCTGATGATGGTCACCCAGCGCGGCCTGTCGCCGACGCTGGCCGGGCTCACGCTGACCAGCGGCGGGCTGTCCTGGGCGCTGGGCTCGTGGCTGCAGGGCCGTCCGGGCGCCGAGCGCCACCGCGAGGCGATGATCCGGGGCGGGTTCGTGCTGACCGCGGTGGCGATCGCGGGGGCGGCGCTGGTGCTGGTCCCGGCCGTGCCGGTCTGGGCGGCGGCGGTGGCCTGGGGCGTCGGCGGCATCGGGATGGGGCTGACGGTCGCGAGCGTCAGCGTGCTGATGATGAAGCTGTCCGCGCCGCAGGACGCCGGGGCCAACTCGGCCTCGCTGCAGATGAGCGACGCGCTCGGCAACGTCCTGCTGGTGGGCCTCGCCGGGGTGCTCTTCTCGGCGCTGGGCGGCGGTTCGGTGGCGGTCGCCCACGGGAACGCCGAAGGCGCCGGGTCGCCCGGCGCCTTCGCGGTGATCTTCCTGACGATGACCGGGGTGGCCCTGCTGGGGGCGCTGGTCTCCGGCCGGGTCCGCAGGGCCTGACGGTCAGCCGACGGCGGCGGCCGGGGCGGCGGCGGTGGGGGACGGCGGCGCCGCCGGGGTGCCGAGGAAGCTCTCCCAGCCGCCCGCCGGGGCCTGGCCCGGGGCGAGGGTCTGCAGCTTGCGCAGCACCGCCGGGTCCTGGGCGTCCAGCCAGTCGACCAGCTGGCGGAAGGACACCAGCCGGACCTCGGGCTTGCTCGCGATGGACTTGAAGGCGTCCTCGACGGCGTTCATGTAGATGCCGCCGTTCCACTCCTCGAAGTGGTTGCCGATGATGTACGGCGCCCGGTTGCCGTTGTAGGTGCGGTCGAAGCCCATCAGGTAGGCGTCGCGCGCCTGGGCCTGGAAGCCCGGGTAGAGCGCGGGGTCGGCCTTGGTGTTGGGGCCGCACTGGTTGAACATGATGTTGTAGTCCATCGACAGCACCTGGAAGGTGTGCCCGGGGAACGGGATGGACTGCAACGGGAGGTCCCACAGGGCGCCGCCCTGGATCTTCTGCGGCCAGACCTGGCTGCCGTTGCCGCTGCTGTCGTAGCGCCAGCCGCGCTTGACGGCGGTGGGCAGCAGGTTGCGCTGGCCCTCCAGACACGGGGTCCGGCTGCCGATCAGCTCCTTGCCGTAGTCGAACGGCAGCGCCGGCAGGTCGGTGAACCCGGTGTTCGTCCGCCAGTTCGTCACGAAGTCCATGGCCTGCTGGATCTCGCTGTCCCACTCCTCCGGGGACCACTTCCCGACGCCGGTGGAGCCGCAGAAGTGGCCGTTGAAGTGGGTGCCGATCTCGTGGCCCTCCAGCCAGGCGGCGTGGACGTTCTCCAGCGTGTCGTGGATGTGCTGGTCGCTGAGGTAGCCGATCTCGGAGGCGCCGGCCTTGTGCTGGGGCGGGCGGTAGAGGTCCTTCTTGGACTCCGGCAGCAGGTAGAGGCCGCTGAGGAAGAAGGTCATCGACGCGTTGTGCTCCTGCGCCAGCCGGCGGAAGCGGGCGAACAGGCCGTTGTCGAGCTCGCCGGCGCCGTCCCAGGAGAAGACGACGAACTGCGGCGGGCGCTCGCCCGGCTTGAGCCGGTCGGGGACGGGCTGGCGGGGCTGGGCGCCGGTGTCGGAGGTGGAGCCGTCGCCGATCAGCACGACCTGCGGCTTGGCCGGTGCCGGGGCCGGGGTGGCGGGCGGCTCGGTGGTCCCGGCGGGGGCCGGGGTTCCCGTCGCGTGCTCTCCGCCGCCGGCGGCGGTGGTCCCGCAGCCCGCCACCAGGGCGGCGGCGCCGGCCGCGCCGGCGGCCAGCAGGGTGCGACGGGATAGGGAGTCCATGGTCACTCCGTTCATGAGGCGTTCGGCAGGCGTGCAGGCATGCGAAAGTCCGGTCGGACAAGTGGGGTGATAGAACCCGTGACCGGGTCAGCATGGCATGCGAACGCATTCGGTCTGCGAGTCGCCACGTACGGTCTCAAGTGATCGCCCGATGGATGCAACCGGACGGACTCGCTCCGTCGTCGATGGTGTGCGAGGTCGGACCCGCCGTGCCTGGGTGAGGCGGTACCTCGTCGCGCTCCGTGACGGAGCCACCACTCGGCGTACGGGTGACGGCCCTGACCCTGCCGTTTGGGGGGGATTGGTATGACCATCGTATGGACGTGCCTTAGGGTCCCGTCCGGTTCAATTGGTTCCCAGGAAACTCCCAGGAATCGGGAAGTCGTCGGCAGAGGGGAGCGCCCGTGGGCGCCCAACAGCGCAGGAGCCCGTGGCCGGGCACCATCGCGGCCGGTGCCGCGATGGTCCTCGGCGCCTGGCTGCTGCACGACGGCGGCCCCGGTGAGCTCCCTCCCGCGCCCGGCGCCGGGCAGTCCCTGAGCGGGTTCGCCCCGGTCTCGGTCGTCCCGCCGCTCGGCCCGTCCGTGCCGACCCGGATCCGGATCCCCGCCGTCAAGCTCGACGCCCCGGTCACCGGTCTCGGCCTGGAGGCCGACGGCCGGCTCCAGGCGCCGCCCGCGGCGGACCGCAACCTCGCCGGCTGGTACCGCGGCGGGGCGACCCCGGGCCAGCGGGGGACCGCCATCGTCGCGGGCCACGTGGACAACAAGAGCGGCCCGGCCGTCTTCTACCATCTGGGTGCTCTCCACCGCGGTGACCGGATCGAATTCGTCCGCGCGGACGGCGCCACCGCCGTCTACCAGCTTTACGCCATCGAAGTGCACGACCGAAAGGACTTCCCGGACGACCGGGTGTACGGACAGGCCGCCGACGCGCAGCTGCGGGTGATCACCTGCGGCGGTGCGTACAGCGAGGAACACGGCTACGAAGGCAATGTCGTGGCCTACGGTTTCCTGGCCGACACCACCCGGCCGGGGAAAGCGGCATGACCCCGATCACCCTCGCCAACCGCTGGAACCCACTCGACTGGCCGCTGACGCACGGCCCGATCCCGTACGCCGTGCTGGCCGCGGGCTGGGGTGCGCTGCTCGTGCTCGCCGTCGCCCGCAACCGCTCGTGGTGGAGCTTCCGGCTGCCGGCCGCGCTGTTCACCGCGGCGGGGATCAGCCTGCTGCTGGGCGTGGTCGTCGACGACTGGTGGCACCCCTTCCCGGAGGGCACCCCGGACTACGTCACGTGGTGGATCGCCGTCGCCCTGGTGGGCTTCTGCCTGGTCGGCTACCGCTTCCGCGGGATCTCCTGGCGGCGCCGCGGGCTCGTGCTCGGCCTCGGCTCGCTGGTGCTGCTGATGTCCGCGTCGCAGATCAACATCGGCTTCGGCCAGTACCCGAACGGCAAGATCATGCTGGCGCCGTTCCTCACCGACACCGGGGCGAAGATCGCCCCGAAGGTCGCCGAGACCGCGAGCGCGCCGCCGGACAAGGCGCTCTCGGAGGTCTGGACGCGCCCGCCCGGCCTGCCCGCCAAGGGCACCGTCTCGCAGGTGTACATACCCGGGGCCAAGTCCGGCTTCGTCGGCCGCAGCGCCTACGTCTACCTGCCGCCCGCCTACCAGGCCAGCCCGCGGCCGCTGCTGCCGGTGCTCGTGCTGATCACCGGTCAGCCCGGAACGCCCGGGGACTGGGTGCTCAACGCCCAGGTGAACGAGTCGCTGGACGCGTTCGCGGCGGAGCACGGCGGCCTCGCACCGATCGTCGTGATGCCCGACCAGCTGGGCTCTACCTGGGGGAACACGCTCTGCATGGACTCGAAGATCGCGAAGGCGCAGACCTACCTCGCCGCCGACGTCCCCGACTGGATCGACAAGCACCTGCAGACCGCCAAGGGCCGGGGGTCCTGGGCCGTGGGCGGCGCCTCGATGGGCGGCACCTGCGCCCTCCAGCTCGGCATCAACGCGCCCGACGTCTACGGCACCGTCCTCGACATGTCCGGCCAGGAGGAGCCCACCCTGGGCACCCGGGACGAGACCGTCAGGAAGGCCTTCGGCGGTGACCAGGCCAAGTTCGAGGCCGTCGACCCGCTCTCGGTGATGGCCCACCGCAAGTTCCCCGACACCAACGTCGCGATCGTCGTCGGCCGCTGGGACAACGACTTCCGGTCGGGAATGGAGAAGGTCTACCAAGCCGTCCAGACGGCGGGTATGAAGGCCAAGTTCGACCTGGTCCAGGGCGGGCACGGCTGGGGGGCCTGGCGGATCGGCATCGCCGAGCAGCTGCCCTGGATCGCCCGCCAGACCGGGCTGCTCAAGTGAGCCGCACCCAGGCGGCCGCAGCCGTCGTCGCCAGGCCGGAGGTGGTCGTGGACCAGGAGCCGGTCACCCGTACGCCCGTCACCCGCACCCCGGAGCCGCGGCCGCAGCGCGTGCGCCGGACCGCCCGGCTGGTCGGTGCTCGGCTGCGCTCGGCCCCGCTCACGATGGGGGCGCTCGTCGTCCTGTGGGGCGTCGGCGCGGCCACCGGGAGCCTGTCCGGCGGGCCGTCGGGCCGCGTGCTCCGGCAGGCCGGGACCGGCGTGCAGACGCTCTCCGAGGGCCGCTGGTGGACGCCGTTCACCTCGCTGTTCTGGTGCGCCGGGATCGGCGCGTACGTGTTCACCAGCCTGCTGCTGCTGCTCGTCGGCCCGGCCGCCGAGCGGCGGCTCGGCCGGTGGCGCACCCTCGGGGTGCTGGTCGTGGGGCAGGCCGCGGGCACCCTGCTCGGCACCGCGCTGGTCGCGGCCGGCTCCCGGGCCGGCGAGCAGTGGACCGACTCGGTGGTCGACCAGGTCGCGATCGGCCCCGGCCCCGGCCTGTTCGCCCTGGCCGCGGTGCTCGGCTACCGGCTCACCGTCCTGTGGCGCCGCCGGATGCACCTGCTGGTGCTGCTCGTGCCGCTGGTCATGACGCTGTACGTCGGTCACCTGCAGAGCGTCCAGCGGTGCGCCGCCGCGCTGCTCGGGCTCGGCGCGGGCGCGCTGCTCACCCGCGGGCGGCTGCTGCTGCGCACCCACCGCTCCTCGCACACCGAGACCCGGGTGCTGGTGGCGCTGTGCCTGGTCGCCGCCGCCTTCGGCCCGCTGATCGCCTCGCTGTACGACAACGCGGCCGGGCCGTTCAACACCTTCTCCGAGCTGTACTTCTCACACCGGCTCAGCCCCGAGGAGGTCGCCGACTTCTGCGCGATGTCGGTGCACGACTGCGCCCGCGCGCACGCCGTCGAGCGGATCTTCGACACGCCGGGCCGGCTGATGGCGGCGCTGTTCCCGGCGCTGCTGCTGGTGCTCGCCGAGGGGCTGCGCCGCGGGCTGCGGTTCGCCTGGCGGATCACCGTCGTCACCGAACTGCTGTGGGTGGCGCTGCTGGTGTGGCTGTACAACGACTCCGGGCCGGACGCCGGGGACGTGATCCAGTACTTCGTCGAGGCGCTGCTGCTGCCGCTGCTGACCACGGCCCTGCTGCTCGCCACCCGCCAGCGGTTCCGGCTGCGGCTGGCGGGCCGGGCGGTCCGCCGGCTGGCGGTCGTCCTGGGCGGCGCCGCGCTCGCGGCCGCTGCGGCGTACACGGTCCTCGGGGTGCTGGTCGCCGGCCAGTTCGAGCCGGGGGCCACGTTCCGCGGGCTGGTGCACGGCCTGCCCGCGCAGTTCCTGCCGCCCGCCTACAACGACCTGCTGCCGGACTACCCGATCGCGGTCGGCCCGGTGGCGCGGTTCCTGGAGACGTACTGCGGGCTGGCGTTCTGGGCGGTCGCGCTGACCGCGCTGCTGCTGGCCTTCCGCCGGCCGGTGGTCCACACGGACGCCGCGGCCGCGGAGCGGGCCCGCGCGCTGCTGACCGCGCACGGCGGCGGGACGCTGTCCTTCATCACCACGTGGGACGGCAACCACTACTGGTTCGACGAGGAGGGCCGGGCGGCCGTCGCCTACCGGGTGCTCAACACGGTGGCGCTGACCACCGGGGACCCGTTCGGCGAGCCCGCGGCCCGCGCCGGGGCGGTGGCCGGCTTCGCGCGCTACTGCGACGCGCGCGGCTGGACCCCGTGCTTCTACAGCGTCTCCCGGGACACCAGGGCCGCCGCCGAGCAGCTCGGCTGGCGCTCGGTACAGGTCGCCGAGGACACCGTGGTCGCGCTGCCCGAGCTGGCCTTCACCGGCCGCAAGTGGCAGGACATCCGCACGGCCCTCAACAAGGCGGGCAAGCAGGGCATCACCGCCGAGTGGTGGGCCTACCACGAGGCGCCGCTCGCGCTGAAGGACCAGATCCGCTCGATCTCGGAGGAGTGGGTCTCCGAGAAGGGCCTGCCCGAGATGGGCTTCACGCTCGGCGGCCTGGAGGAGCTGGACGACCCCGACGTCCGGGTGCTGGTGGCGGTGGACGAGCAGGGCGTCGTGCACGGGCTGACCAGCTGGATGCCGGTGTACGAGGACGGCGTGCCGGTCGGCTGGACGCTGGACTTCATGCGCCGGCGCTCGGACGGCTTCCGCGGCGTGAACGAGTTCCTGATCGCCTCGGCCGCGCTCGGCTTCAAGGAGGAGGGCGCGCGCTTCCTGTCGCTGTCCGGCGCGCCGCTGGCCCGCTCGGGGCAGGACGAGCCCACCGGGCTGCAGCGGATGCTGGACTGGATGGGCCGGGTGCTGGAGCCGGTGTACGGGTTCCGCTCGCTGCTCGCGTTCAAGTCCAAGTTCCAGCCGGAGTACCGGCCGATGTTCATGGCCTACCCCGACCCGGCCGGGCTGCCCAGCATCACCCGGGCGATCGGCAAGGCCTACCTGCCGCACCTGACGGCGGCGCAGGGGGTCCGGCTGATGCGCCGGCTGTCGGGCTGACCGGGAGCGGTGCGGGCGGTCGCCGGCCGCGGGCGCGGGGGCGCTCGCGGACGCCGGTCCGCCGGTCAGCCGAGCAGCTCGGCGAGTGCGCGGTCGGCGTCCAGGTGCAGGTGCTCCTCGCCCTCCGGGACGAGCAGCCGGCTGCGCCACAGGAAGCGGCGCAGGTCGGCGGTGTCGAACCGGAGCAGCGCGGTGCCCTCCGGGGCCCGCAGCTCGACCATGGTGCGGCGTCCGGCGGCGGGGCGGACGTGGACGTCGCCGAGCCCGGCGGGCAGCTCCAGGCCCGCCGAGAGCAGGTGGCGGGCGAACACCCAGACGATGTCGTCGGCGGCCTCCGCGCCGTCGCGGGGGCCGTCGGCGGGCTCGTCGAGGGAGAACTCCGCGGGGAAGCCCATCCGGACGGCGAGCGGGTCCTCCGGGCGGTAGGCGAGGGTGACCCGCAGGCGGACCGAGCGGTGGAGGGTGAGGAGCAGGCGGGCCTGGACGGTCTCTTCGACGGCGCTGTGGTGCACGGCAGGGTCCTTTCGGGGGTCGGGCGGGGCCTCGGTGGGGCGGCCCCACACCGGTGAGAGCGGGGGGACGGCTTCCGCTTACGTGGTTCAGGGGGTTTTTCGGTGTGACCTGCGTCACGTCGATTTCCGGCCGTCCGCCGGCCGCGGGGCTCCCGGGCGGAGCCGGGTCGGAGCGCTGGAACGGTGCCGGGGCCGGTAGGCTGGGCGGGTTGTCCGATCGCCGCCCGACTGCGGGAGGAGGCCGCAAAACCGCCTCTGACCTGCGATGATCCCCTTCGGAGCCCGTGAGTACCGCCGCCGCCTCCTCGATGCCGCTCTTCTCCGACGTGTCGGAGCCGGACGCTCCCGTCCGGGCCGCCGGCCATGCCGCACCCGCCTCCTCGCACCACCTCTCGCCGGCCTTCCCCGGCCGTGCCCCCTGGGGTACGGCGGGCAAGCTGCGTGCCTGGCAGCAGGGGGCGCTGGACAAGTACATCGAGACGCAGCCGCGCGATTTCCTCGCGGTCGCCACCCCGGGCGCGGGGAAGACCACCTTCGCGCTCACCCTCGCCTCGTACCTGCTGCACAACCACCTCGTGCAGCAGGTGACCGTCGTCGCGCCGACCGAGCACCTGAAGAAGCAGTGGGCCGAGGCCGCCGCGCGCATAGGCATCAGGCTGGACCCGGCGTACTCGTCCGGGCCGCTCTCCCGGGACTACCACGGCATCGTGGTCACCTACGCGGGCGTCGGGGTGAACCCGATGCTGCACCGCAACCGGACCGAGGCCCGCAAGACCCTCGTGATCATGGACGAGATCCACCACGCCGGTGACTCGAAGTCCTGGGGCGAGGCCTGTTTCGAGGCCTTCGAGCCGGCCGCCCGGCGGCTCGCGCTGACCGGTACGCCGTTCCGCTCGGACACCAACCCGATCCCGTTCGTCCAGTACGAGGCGGGCGGCGACGGCATCCGCAAGTCCGTCGCCGACTACACCTACGGCTACGGGCACGCGCTCGCCGACCACGTCGTGCGCCCGGTGATCTTCCTCAGCTACAGCGGCAACATGCGCTGGCGCACCAAGTCCGGCGACGAGCTGGAGGCCCGGCTCGGCGAGCCGATGACCAAGGACCTGATCGCCCAGGCCTGGCGCACCGCGCTGGCCCCGCAGGGCGAGTGGATCCCGTCCGTCCTCCAGGCCGCCGACCGGCGGCTGACCGAGGTCCGCAAGGCCATCCCGGACGCCGGCGGGCTCGTCATCGCCACCGACCAGACGGTGGCCCGCGCCTACGCCAAGATCCTGCGCGAGATCAGCGGCGAGAAGGTCACCCTGGTGCTCTCGGACGAGGCCGAGGCGTCCAAGCGCATCTCCGACTTCTCGGCGGGCACCTCCCGCTGGATGGTCGCGGTCCGCATGGTGTCCGAGGGCGTCGACGTGCCCCGGCTGGCCGTCGGGGTGTACGCGACCTCGATCTCCACCCCGCTGTTCTTCGCCCAGGCCGTGGGCCGCTTCGTGCGCGCCCGCAAGCGCGGCGAGACGGCCTCGGTCTTCCTGCCGACCATCCCGATGCTGCTGGGCTTCGCCAACGAGATGGAGCTCCAGCGGGACCACGTGCTGGACCGCCCCAAGAAGGAGGGCGAGGGCCTGTTCGACGAGGAGGACCGGCTGCTCGCCGAGGCCGAGCGGGCCAACGACGGCCCGGACGGCGCCGGCGGCGACGAGTTCTCCTACGAGGCGATCGGCTCCGACGCGGTCTTCGACCGGGTGCTGTACAACGCCATGGAGTTCGGCATGCAGGCCCACCCGGGGAGCGAGGAGGAGGAGGACTACCTCGGCATCCCGGGCCTGCTGGAGCCGGACCAGGTGCAGATGCTGCTCCAGAAGCGTCAGCACCGCCAGATCCAGCGCAGCAAGACCAAGCCCGCCGAGGAGGCCGACCTGCTGGAGCTGCCGGCCGAGCAGCGGCCGGTCGTCACCCACCAGGAACTGCGCGAACTGCGCAAGGAGTTGAACGCCCTGGTGGCGGCCTGGCACCACCGCACCAGCCAGCCGCACGGCACGATCCACAACGAGCTGCGCCGCGAGTGCGGCGGCCCGCTGACCGCCCAGGCGACGGCGAATCAGCTGAAGGCGCGGATCGCCCGAATCCGGGAATGGGCGAAGTAACGGTACGTCAGTGGATTCCTCCCGTTCGGTAAGGGGGGAATCCGGAGCGCGGTAACGCGTTATGACATTCCGGTATAGCTGGTGGAATTGTCGGGGCGATCGGTGTGATCATCCGATAGTGTTCCGCGTGCCGCGCTGCCACCGGACCCGTCCGTGCTGCGCGCCGACCCGACCGGGCCGGCCGTCAGCGACGGTGGAACGGCGGGCACCTCACCACCCGGCAGGCGACGGATCTCGCGGTCGGGCCAGTCAGACCAAGGAGCACAGCGAACGTGTCGTACCCCCCTCAGCCCGGCCAGCCGTACCCGGGCCAGCCGTACCCCGGTCAGCCGTACCCGGGCCAGCCGGAGTACTCGGACAAGTCGAAGATCGTCGCGGGCATCCTGCAGCTCTTCCTCGGCGGGTTCGGCATCGGCCGCTTCTACACCGGTCACATCGGCATGGGCATCGCCCAGCTCCTGACCTGCGGTGGTTTCGGCTTCTGGGCCCTGATCGACGGCATCATGTTCCTGGTCAGCAACGACCGCACGGACGCCCAGGGCCGTCTGCTGCGCGGCTGACCTTGAGCACGCCACGCACGGCACGCCGCCCCGGCTCCGGCCGGGGCGGCTTCGCCGTGCCCGCGCGCCTGCGCACCGCGGGCCCGCCGCTGGCCGTGCTCCTCGGCGGCCTGGCCGGCTCGGCCTACCTGTGGTCGCGCGACCCCCACCTGCCCGGGCAGGCGCTGCCGTTCTGCCCCTGGCGCCGGATCACCGGCCTGCAGTGCCCCGGCTGCGGCGGCACCCGGATGACCTACGACCTCCTGCACGGCGACCTCGCGGCCGCGTTCCACGACAACGCGATGCTGCTGATCTCCCTCCCGCTGGTCGCCCTGATGTACGTGACCTGGCTGCGCGAGGGACTGGCCGGCCGCAGCTGGCGGCCGCCGCTCGGGCGGCGCGGCACGGCGGCGGTGCTCGGCACCGCAGTGGCCTGGACGGTGCTGCGCAACCTCTGGTGAGCGGCCCCGTGCCCGCGGCGGAAACGGCTCCCGCGGCCCGGCCCCCCGAGGCCCCCGACACTCCGGAGTGTCCGGACTTCGGACTGTGCTCGAACTAGCGGTCGGGTGGGGCGGTCGATATGCGGCCTTCTGCCCCGATTCGTTCCGGGTGCCGCAATCGATCACGACCGAATTTTGGACAACCACTTCCGTCGCGACATTTCCTTCACTACCTTTCCCACACGCTCTTCCGCCGGGTCACCCCCGAGAGACGGGCGCCGCAGGGCTCGCACGGGCGTCATGGATTCGCACCGCGATTCGCACTGCGCGACCCGAGCGCGGCCACCCCCCCATCTGCGCGCGAAACCCCGTCCCGGGCCGGCCCCTACCGGTCCGTGAGCCGCCGCGGAAAGGAATGCCCGTCGTGACAGCCGAGACCTCCCAGACCCTGGACCGTGGCGTCCGGGTGCTCAAGCTCCTCGCCGACTCCGAGCGCGGCCTCACCGTCACCGAACTGGCCGCCCGGCTGGCCGTCAACCGGACCGTCGTCTACCGGCTGCTGGCCACCCTCGAACAGCACGGACTCGTCCGCCGGGACATCGGCGGCCGGGCCCGGGTCGGCCTCGGCGTGCTGCGCCTGGCCCACCGAGTGCACCCGCTGCTGCGCGAGGCCGCCCTGCCGGCCCTGCGCAGCCTGGCCGAGGACCTCGGCGCCACCGCCCACCTCACCCTGGTGGACGGCAACGAGGCGCTCGCGGTCGCCGTCGTCGAACCGAGCTGGACGGACTTCCACGTCGCCTACCGCACCGGCCTGCGCCATCCGCTCACCGAGAGCGCCGCGGGTCGGGCGATCCTGGAGGCGCGCACCTTCCCCCACCAGCGGCGGCCCGAGCAGGGCTTCGTCATCACCCGTGCGGAGGAGCAGTCCGGGGCGTGCGGCGCCGCCGCCGCGCTGCTCGGGCTGAGCGGCGTCGAGGGCAGCGTCGGCGTGGTGATGCTGAACGGGCTGGTGCCCGAGCGGGTCGGGCCCCGGGTCGTCGAGGCCGCCACCGAGGTCGCCGACGCCCTGCGGTAGTGCCCGGGCGGGACGTCCGGTGTGTTTGGATTCCTCCTGTGTCCGACTCCAAGCTGACCAAGGCCCTGACCGCCCCGCGCACCCGTGCGCTCACGCTCTGCGGGGTGCTGGTCGCCGCGCTGTTCGGGGTGGCCGGGTTCGTCCCGCTGCCGTACACGCTGACCTGGCCCGGCGTGACCGCGGACACCCTCGGCAGCTACCACGACAAGCCCGTGCTCACCATCACCGGGGCGCCGCTGCGCACCACCGGCGGCGAGCTGCGGATGGTCACCATCTCGGCCACCAACCCGGGGGAGCGGACCACCCTCTGGCGCTCCCTGGAGGCCTGGGTCGACCCGAACGAGGCGGTGCGCCCGACCGAGTCGGTGTACCCGCAGAGCAACCCGGCCAAGGCCGAGCAGGAGACGGCGCAGCAGATGACCGAGTCGCAGGACAGCGCGACCACGGCCGCGCTCGCCTACCTGCACCTGTCGCCGGACCAGGTCAAGGTGAAGGTCGACCTCGGCGACGTGGGCGGCCCGAGCGCCGGCCAGATGCTGGCGCTCGGGATCATCGACAAGCTGGCCGGCGACGGCAAGGGCGGCGACCTCACCGGCGGGCTGACCATCGCGGGCACCGGCACCATCGACGACCAGGGCAACGTCGGGGCGGTGGGCGGCGTGCCGCTGAAGACGCAGGCGGCCGCGCGGGACGGTGCGACGGTGTTCCTGCTGCCCAAGGACGAGTGCACGGACGCCGGCGTGAACAAGCCCGCGCAGTTGCGGCTGGTGCCGGTCGGCACGCTCGCCGAGGCGGTCTCGGCGCTGGACGCGCTCAAGAGCGGCGGCAGCGTTCCGTCCTGCTGAGCGCCGACCGGGTTCCGGCTATTCGGCGGCGGCCTGGTCCACCAGCGGCAGGATGCGGTAGGGGACCGGGTTCTCCAGGGCGATCGCCGTCGAGGAGCGGACGATCCCGTCGAAGCCCACCACGCGGTCGATCACCCGCTGGAGGTCGGCGTTGGAGCGGGCCACGATCCGCACCATCATGTCCCCGGCCCCGGTGATCGTGTGCAGTTCCAGCACCTCGGGCACGCTCGCCAGGTGGGCCCGGACGTCCGCGCCCTGGCCCTGGGAGATCTCCAGGGTCGCGAAGGCCGTCACCGGGTAGCCCAGCGCGGCCGGGTCCACCTCGGGGCCGAAGCCGCCGATCACGCCCTTGGCCTGGAGCCGGTCCAGCCGGGCCTGCACGGTGCCGCGGGCCACCTGGAGGCGGCGCGAGCACTCCAGCACGCCGATCCGGGGCTCCTCGGCGAGCAGGCGGATCAGCCGGCCGTCCAGCGCGTCGATCGCGTCGTTCGTGCCGCCGGCCGGGCCGGCCGCGGGCGCGGTGGCGGGGGCGGACGCGGTGGCGGAAGGGCCCTGTGGGGTGGGGGAGTTGGGCGAGCCGGGCGAGCTCGGGGAGTGGTCGGGGGGCATCGCGGCTCCGTCCTCCGGTGGGCATTCTGTACAGCGGTGCGGCCGATTCTCCCGCCCCGGCGCACAGCTTGACCAGGATGAAACGGAACAGTTGCGCGCAGGTCGGCCCGGCGCCACCCTCCAGCCACGAACCCGTGCCGCCGGGCCCCACACCGGCGGGCGGGGGACCGTCGTGGTCCCGTACGCCCACCGGGAGGACGTCATGACCGACACCGCAGCCGGACCCCTCCGGCGGCCGAGGCCCTCCGGGAGACCGGTCGGGCTCGCGGCCCGGGGCGAGGAGCCCGACCTCGTCCCGATGGGCCGCGCCGACGCGGTGGTCTTCGCGGTCGGCGACGCCGAGCGGGCCGCCCGGCGCTATACGGAGGCGCTCGGCCTGCGCTGCACCGCCTACGCGGGGCCGGAGACCGGCGAACCGGAGACCGTCTCCTACGTGCTGGACGCGCCCGGCACCCGGTTCGTGATCACCTCGCTGGTGCAGGTGATCGGCCCGCGCGGGCGGGAGCTGGCCCGGCACCTGGCCCGCCACGGGGACGGCGTGCTGGACCTCGCGGTGGCCGTGCCGGACGTGTACTACGCGTACGACTACGCGGTGGACCGGGGAGCGGTCTCGCTCGCCGAGCCGTACGTCGTGCGGGACCGGCACGGCACGGTGGCGCTCGCCGCGATCGGGATGCCCGGCGGGACCCGGCACACGCTGGTGGACCGCTCGCGCTACGCCGGGCCGTACCTGCCGGGGTACGTGCCGTTCCGGGGCTGGTGAGCCCGGGGGCCCGGCCGGCGGGGCGTCAGCGGACCGCCGTCTCGACGATCGGCGGGTGGCCGTTCCAGTAGACGAACACCGAGTTGGCCTGGTTGTCCTTGGTGAAGTCCACCCGCATCCACTGGTCGCCGTTCCACACCTGCATCTGCCAGCCCGGGTCCGGGGTGGCCGAGACGAGCGAGGCCCGGTCCGGGCGGATGTCCAGGGCGACCCGGCCGCCGGGCACCGGGTAGCTCTTCACCGAGGACGTCGCCGTGGTGGCCGCGGGCACCGGGCGGCGCGAGGCCGACGGGGCGGCGGCCGTGGAGGCCGGCGCGCGGGACGCCGTGGCGGACGGCGAGACGGGCTGGGCGGACACGTCGGGCTGCGGCGCGGACCGCTCCTCGCCCGGGCTCGCGGTCGGCGTGCGCGGGCCGCCGCCGGTGGCCGGGGAGGGCAGCGGCAGGGCCTTGGGCTGTTCGAACGCGTCGCCGGTCAGCACGGCGTGCACGCCGAACCAGGACAGCGCCACCGCCGCCCCGGTGGCCGCCGCCCAGGCGCCGAGTTGTACCAGTCCGTTCCGCATCGTGCGGACATCCTGCCGTACTCCGTGCCCGGGCGGACCGGCACCCCCGTTAATAGGAAGGGGAGTTGCACAATGTCCGGGCCGCGCCCCCGCCGCCCCCCGACCGACCCCCGAGGTACAGACCAGTGACCGCCCATGGCGTACCGTGCAGGGCCATGGCAACAGTGCTCGTGGTCGAGGACGACCCCTTCGTACGTTCCGCGCTCATCCGGCACCTGACCGACACCGGTCACGCCGTCCGCAGCGTGGGCACGGCCCTGGAGGCGCTTCGGGAGGTCGCCCAGGTCGGCTGCGACCTGGTGATCCTCGACCTGGGGCTGCCCGACCTGGACGGCAGCGAGGCGCTCAAGATGATCAGAGGGCTGACCAACGTGCCGGTGATCATCTCCACCGCCCGGGACGACGAGGCCGAGATCGTCCGGCTGCTCAACGACGGCGCCGACGACTACTTGGTGAAACCTTTCTCCGGAGAGCACCTGAGCGCCCGGATGGCCGCCGTGCTGCGCCGCATCGGCGGCGGAGCCGCCCCCGTCGCCCAGGTGCTGCGGGTCGGCGGGCTGGCCATCGACCTCCAGCGCCGCGAGGCCGTCCTGGACGGGCGGCTGCTCGACCTGACCCGCCGCGAGTTCGACCTGCTGGCCTTCCTCGCGGCCCGCCCCGGCGTCGTGGTGCCGCGCAAGGAGATCCTCGCCGAGGTCTGGCAGCAGACCTACGGCGGCGACCAGACCATCGACGTCCACCTCTCCTGGCTGCGCCGCAAGCTCGGCGAGACCGCCTCCAGCCCCCGCTACCTGCACACCGTCCGCGGCGTCGGGGTGCGGCTGGAGGCCGCCGGGGACCAGGGGGAGCACCGGACATGAGGCGCCCGGACACCGGGCGGTTCGGGCTCTCGCTGCGCTGGGCGCTGATCAAGGCGGCCGTCGCCGGGACCACCATGGTCGCGCTGGCCTTCCTCATCCCGCTCGGCCTGATGGTCCAGCAGACCGCCCGGGACCGCGCCTTCACCGCGGCCGAGCGGCAGGCCGCGGCGCTCGGCCCGGCCCTCGCCATCACCACCGACCAGGACGCCATCGACCGCGCCCTGGCCAGCACCGACGCCGGCGCCCAGAACCGGATGGCCGTCCACCTGCCCGCCAGGGTGCCGCCCGCCGTCGCGCCCGGCGACGGCGGCCCCGGCGGGCCGACCATCGGTCAGGCCCGGGCCGCCGCGGCCGACGTCTCCACCGCGAGCGGACAGGGCCGCTCCTTCACGGTCGGGGTGCCCGGCGGCTACGCGCTCCTCCAGCCGGTCGCGGTCGACACCGGCCGGACGGCCGTCGTCGAGGTGTTCGTCGCCGACGGCGACCTCACCCGCGGCGTCGCCACCGCCTGGCTGGTCCTCTCCGCAGTCGCGCTCGGCCTGGTCGCCATCTCGGTGCTGGTCGCCGACCGGATGGGCACCCGGATCGTCGCCTCGGCCCGCCGGCTCGCCTCCGCCGCCCGCTCGCTGGGCGCGGGCGACCTCGCCGTCCGGGTGCCGGTCGACGGCCGGGTGGCGGCCGGCAGTCCCGAAGAACTGCGGGAGGCCGGCCACGCGTTCAACACGATGGCCGACCGGGTCGTCCAACTCCTCGCCGCCGAACGGGAACTGGCCGCCGACCTGTCGCACCGGCTGCGCACCCCGCTCACCGTCCTGCGGCTCAACGCCGCCTCCCTCGGCGAGGGCGACGCCGCCGACGCCACCCGGCACGCCGTCGCCCAGCTGGAGCGCGAGGTCGACCAGATCATCCGCTCCGCCCGCCGCTCGCCCGGGGACGCGCCCGTCGTCGCCGTCGGCTGCGACGTCACCGAGGTGCTCCGCGAGCGGGTCGGCTTCTGGTCCGCGCTCGCCGAGGACGAGGGCCGCCGCTGGCAGCTCGCCGGGGCCGACCGGGCCCTGCCGGTGCCGGTGCAGCGCGGCGACCTGGCCGCGGTGGTGGACGCGCTGCTCGGCAACGTGTTCCGGCACACGGCGGTCGGCACCGCGTTCTCGGTGGACGTCCTCGCGACGGACGGCTCGGTCATCGTGCTGGTCGGCGACGCGGGCCCGGGCTTCAGCGACCCGGCCGCCGCCCTCAAGCGCGGCGAGGGCCACGGCGGCGAGGGCTCGACCGGCCTCGGGCTGGACATCGTCCGCAAGCTCGCCGAGTCCACCGGCGGCGACCTCGCCCTCGGCCGCTCCGCCGTGCTCGGCGGCGCCGAGCTCCGCCTGCGCCTGCGGACCCGCCCGGAGGTCGCCTCCCCGCGCACCGGGCGGCGCCGCAGCCGTGCCGCGCTGTTCCAGAAGTAGTCGTTCGTGCAAGGGAGTTCACGGGATGGGCTGGTACGTCGAGGCGTTCGAACGGGACGGCGACGCGCTGCTCGCCGAGTACCCGCTGCCCGGATTCACCGAGGCGGACGCCGTCCGGGTGGTGGGCGACCACCCGGACATGACGGCGTGCTTCCCGCTGGACGCCGGGCAGCTCGCCGCGCCGGCCGGCCGGATCGGCACCGCGCCGGATCCCGAGGCCGCCGCCTACTTCCTGAGCGTGTTCGCCAACTGACGCTCCGGACGTCTTCCTTAACGGCCCCCTAAGGGAGTTCTACCCCTCGCTCAGCAGGCCCGTTCGGGCCCTCCGGCGCCGCTAGCGTCGGTCCCGCCGGTCACCCGACCGAGCCGGGACGGCCGTCCGGACACATCCACGCACCCGCGTCCGGCCGGCGGTCTCCCGTAGGCACCCGCGGAGGTAGCGCGCCCATGACGATCCAGCCCGACCGCCGTTCCGGCCACCGCAGGCGCAGCCGCAGGGGCGCCGTCATCGGGGCCTCGGCGGTGGCCGCCGCACTGGTCGCGGGCGGTGCCGTCGTCCTCGCCACCTCGGCGAGCGCCGCCTCGCTCGGCGCGGTCTACAGCCGGACCAGCACCTGGGACTCCGGCTACACCGGCCAGTACCTGGTGACCAACCCGGACGCCGCGGCGATCGACGACTGGACGCTCACCTTCGACCTCCCGGCCGGGGCGAGGATCGACTCGCTCTGGAACGCGACCTTCACCGCCGACGGGCAGCACGTCACCGTCCGGCCGGAGTCGTGGGACAAGCGGCTGGAGCCCGGCAAGAGCGTCGTGGTCGGCTTCGTCGCCCAGGGCGCCGGCGCGGCGCAGGGCGAGCCGGCCAACTGTCTGATCAACCACACGTCCTGCAAGGGCGGCGACGGCAGCGTGCCCACCCCCTCGGGCCGTCCGACCGCGACGGCCACGGCGACTCCCACCGCGACGGCCACCCCCACGGTGACGGCGACCGCCACCGCGACCGCGACCGCCAAGCCCAGCCCGACCGCGACAGCGACGGCGACCACGAAGCCGACCACCCCGGCCCCCACCCCCACGGCGACCGGTGTGCCCGTGCCCCCGCCCGCCGCCGGGGCCGGCTTCGCCCCGTACGTCGACACCTCGCTCTACCCGCCGTACGACCTGGTCGCCACCGCCAAGGCCACCGGCGTGAAGAACTTCAACCTCGCGTTCGTCGTGTCCGGCGGCGGCTGCACCCCCAAGTGGGGCGGCGTCAGCGACCTCTCCACCGACGCCGTGGCCGCCCAGATCGGCGCGCTGCGGGCGGCCGGCGGTGACGTCCGGGCGTCCTTCGGCGGCGCCAACGGCACCGAGCTCGCCGCCGCGTGCTCCTCCGTCGCCGACCTGGCCGCCGCCTACCAGAAGGTCGTCGACGCGTACGGCCTCACCCGGCTCGACTTCGACGTCGAGGGCGGCGCGATCGCCGACGCCGCCGCCAACGGCCGGCGCGCCCAGGCCATCGCCCAGCTCCAGCGGACCGCCGCCGCCAAGGGCCGGTCCCTGGACGTCTCCTTCACCCTGCCCGCGCTGCCCTCCGGCCTGACCCAGGACGGCGTCGACCTGGTCGCCGGCGCCAAGGCCGCCGGCGTCGCGATCGGTGCCGTCAACATCATGGCGATGGACTTCGGCGACGGCGTCGCCCCGAACCCGCAGGGCCGGATGGGCACGTACGCGATCGCCGCGGCCACCGCGACCCAGGCCCAGGTGAAGAGCGTGCTCGGGCTGGACGACGCGGCCGCCTGGCGCAAGGTCGCCGTCACCCCGATGATCGGCGTCAACGACGTCGCCAGCGAGGTGTTCACCGTCGCCGACGCCAAGCAGCTCGCCGACTTCGCCGCCGGCAAGCACCTGGCCTGGCTGGCGATGTGGTCCGGCACCCGGGACAAGGCCTGCGACGGCGGTGCGAAGGCCTACGCCGACGCGAGCTGCAGCAGCATCGTCCAGCAGCCGCTGGACTTCACCCGGGCCTTCGGCGCCTACACCGGCTGACCTCGGGCCGGACCCGCTTCCCCTCCTCGCGCCCGGGCCGGGCGTGCTCCGATCCGCGACGGAGCACACCCGGCCCGGGCCTTTCGTCACCCTGCGTGACCGTTCGTGGCCGGGCCCGCCCGGCGGCCATCCGGTATCGTCGCTGGTTGGCCGAGCGGTGGACGGAGTGGACAGTGACAGCGGTGCAAGACGAGCGCAGCCCGGTGCGGACCGCACCCGACCCCTCGCCCGGCCCCCTGTCGGAACGGCTGAAGCACGCGTTCGGCGCACCCGTCCGCTCCCTGCGCGAGGCCCCCCGCCGGCCGCTGCTGGCCGTCTCGGCCGTGGCGTTGCTCTCCCTGGTCGTGTACGCCGTGGTCCGCCACTTCGTGCACACCTCGATGGTCGACATGATCGTCTACCGGGCCGAGGGCGCCGCCGTCGCCAACGGCACCGACCTGTACGCACTGCGCGTCACCGAGTGGAACCTCCCCGCGACCTACCCCCCGTTCGCGGCCATGCTGTTCGTCCCCACGACCTGGTTCCCGGTGCCGTTCCTGCGGGTGGCGATCACTCTCGGCAACCTCGGGCTGCTGGCGCTGCTCACCCACCTGTCGTTCAAGCTGGTCGGCTGGCCGCGCAGGGAACTGCGGCCGCTCGGCGTGATCCTGGTGACCGGCTGCGGCGTCTGGCTCGAACCGGTGTTCACCACGCTCCGCTACGGCCAGATCAACCTCGCGCTCGCCTGCCTGATCCTCTGGGACCTCACCCGCCCGGACGCCCGCCGCAGCAAGGGCGTGGCGATCGGCATCGCCGCCGGCCTCAAGCTCACCCCCGGCCTGTTCGCCGTCTACCTGCTGCTCACCGGCCGGATCCGGGCCGCCTTCGTGGCCGGCCTCACCTTCCTCGGCACCTTCCTGATCGGCGCGGTCGCCCTGCCCGACGCCACCTGGGGCTTCTGGACCAAGTACCTCTACGACTCGTCCCGGGTCGGCAAGACCGAGATCGTCGACAACCAGTCGCTGCGCGGCGCCTTCGCCCGCCTCCTGCACACCGCCGACCCTGGCACCCTCGCCACCCTCGGGGCCGGCGCGGCCGCCGTCGCCGGGCTCTTCGTCGCGGCCTGGGCCGCCCGCAGCTCCCGCTGGCTGCCGCGCGCCGAGGCCTGGGGCGTGTGCTGCGCCGCCGTCACCGCCGTGCTGATCTCCCCGATCAGCTGGACCCACCACTGGGTGTGGTGCGTGCCGGTGCTCGTCCTGCTCGCCGCCGAGGCCTCCGTCGAGCACGCCCGCCCGGCGGCCGTCCGCAGGGTCCGCTGGCGGGCCGCGTTCTGGGCCACGCTCCTCGCGTTCTTCTCCTTCGCGATGTGGGCCGCCAAGCCGCAGGGGCCGGCCGTCCTGCACATGGGGCCGCTGCGCCAGCTGCCCACCTCCGTCTACCCGTGGGTCGGGCTCTGCTTCCTGCTCGCCGCCGCCATCCGGATAAGGGCCCGGCGGCGGGCCGGCGGCGCACCGGTCGTCCGGCTGCCCGGGCAGCGCGACGGCGGACCCGGCGCCGCGCGCGAGCGTCAGCAGGCCCCCGCGGCCCGCTGAGCCGCGCCGGGCCCGGCCCGGCGTCGGGTCGGGTGCGGGCCGGTGGTGGGCCGGGTGCCGCTGCGGCCGGTCCCCGTCCGGCCGGGTGCCCCCGTCGGGGCGGATCCTCACGCGAGCAGCTCGGCGAGCGAGCCGTCCATGTCCAGCGCGGCCAGCTCGCTGCCCGGGGGGACGAGCCGGTGCGCCCGCTCCAGCCAGGCCGCGACGACCGGCAGCGGCGCCTCCAGCAGCGCGTCCCCGGCGGGGGAGCTCAGTGCCAGGCACAGCACGCTGCGCCGGCCCGAGCGGGTCGGCCAGATTCGCACGTCGCCCTGGCCGCACGGGCGGAACGTGCCCTCGACGAGCAGCTCGCGGGCGAACACCCAGGTCACCGGGGAGCCGGAGTCCAGGTGGAAGGTGATGTAGACCGCGTACGGGTCGTGGCTGCCGTACGACAGGCGGGCCTGGACGGGGACGCTGTGTTCGGGGGAGAGCACCAGGTTGAGCTCCAGCTCGTGCTCGACCACGCTGACGGGGCGATCCATGATCGTCTTCCTCTCTGCCTTCGGTTCGTGCCCGGTTTCGGGCCCTGTGACCTTTGAGAGAGCGGTCCGCACCGGCTCTTACTCGTGTTTCCGGAATTTCTTCGGGAAGTTCGGCCCGGGGTTGTGAACGGATGGGGCGAGGGCGCGCGACCGCATTCGCGCGCCAGGGGGCGGCGCGGCCGGATCCCATACCCCGGGCGGGCTCCCGGTGTCCGGTGATTCGCCAACTTCCCGTCACCGGTCCGCCGAGGTACTACCCTTTGTGACTGCCCGGCGACTGTCCGCCCTTCCGGTGATGCCCCCGCACGCACCGACCGCGTAGCCGCCCGCCGCGCCCCGGGCCGCCCGCGGGCCCGCCGGGCGGGCGTGCCGCGGTGGCGCCGCCGGGACCTGCCAGGAAAGAAGACCCTGCATGACGGACCAGTCCTTCGCCGGCGGCGCGGACACGGCGGTCGGGCCCGAGCCGGGCTACTACCCCGACCCCTCGATCCCGGGCTTCGTCCGGTACTGGGGCGGCTCCGCCTGGGTGCCGGGCACCAGCCGGCCCGCCCCGGCGGAGGGCGAGGTGCTGGAGCCGCCGCGTTTCGCGGCCCGGCGGCCGGGGGCGGGGGCCGGTGCCGGTGCCCTGGCAGGGGTGCGGCCGGTGCCGCCGCCCGCGCCCGCCCGGGAACCGGAGCCCGCCGCGTCGGACGGCGGGGGCGGCGCCGGGGAGCGCGCCTCCGGGGACACCGGGCCGGTGTACCTGGACCAGACGGAGGGCGGGGCGTCGTTCGTCGTGGGGCCGCGGATGGAGCCGGTCGTGGAGCCGGCAGTGGAGCCGGTCGTGCAACCGGTCGGCGGGCCGGTGTTCCGGACGGGCGGGGAGGAGGCCGGTGGTCCTGGTGTCTCCGGTGTCTCCGGTGAGCCGTCGATGGCGGTGGACGCGTCCGGGTGGCAGGTCGATCCTCGGGCGCAGCGGGGGCTGATGGAGCCGGGCGGGGCGCCGCGCTGGGTCTCGTGGGGGGTGCTTCCGGAGGCGCCCGGGGAAGAAGAGGGGCGCGCGGGCGAGGGGCGTACTCCGGTTGATGAGGCGGCGGCGGTCGACGCCGATCCGGTGGCGGTCGGCGCGGCCGGCGGCCCTGCGGCGGTGCTCGTCGCGGGCGTTCCGGCTGCGCCGGCTGCCACGACTTCCACGACTGCTCCGGCTTCTCCGGCCTTTCCGGGGTCCTCGGCTTCTCCGGCTTCTTCGGATTCTCTGGCTTCTTCGGCTTCTCCGGTTTCTTCGGTGGCGGTGCGGGCGCCGGTGCGGGCGACGGTGGCAGAACCGGTTCTCGCCGTATCCGCCCCCGCTTCGGAAGAGCCCGGCAAGGCTGCGGAGGCGGGGGCGGCCCAGGCCCCGGCCCCGGCGCCGACCCCCGCCGCCCGTCCGCAGCGGCAGGCCGCCAAGCGCCGCCGCCCCGCCCCCGCCCCGCCCGCCGGGCTCGGACGGCGTCTCGCCGCGCGCGCCGTCGACACCGCCGTCCTCGCGGTCGTCGCCACCGCGGCCGGGATCCCGCTCGGCAACTCCGTGTCCGACCACATCCAGCAGAAGCTCGACCAGGCCCGGATGGCCAGCGCCCTCAGCCGCCACGAGGTCCAGGTGTGGCTCGTGGACGACGTCGTGGTCGGCAAGATCGCCGTCCTGCTCGGCATCCTGCTCTTCGTCAGCCTGCTCTACGAGGTGCTGCCGACCGCCCGCACCGGCCAGACCTTCGGCAAGCGGCTCACCGGGATCCGGGTGGCCGACGCGGCCGCCTCCCCGAGCGCCGCCGTCCGCACCCGGCTGAGCCTCGGCCGGTCACTGCTGCGGTGGGTCGTCAGACAGCTCTCCCTCTTCGTCCCCGTCGCCCTGCTCTGGCCGCTGCTCGACCGCTCGGCCCGGCGCGGCTGGCACGACCGGGCGGCGCGCACCCGGGTCGTCCGCGACTGAGTGGCGGAGTTCGGCCGCTCCCTGCCCTCACCGCGTTCACCGCCCTCACTGCCCTCACCGCCCTCACCATGCAAAACGGACTGAATATCCCAAACCCTGAGAATGTGTGATGTTCTACTCGGGGCATGAGTACCCACGACCCCTCAGGCCCTCAGCCGGAGGGGGGCGGCAAGCCCTCCTTCGACAAGCAGTCCCCGCAGCCGGGCGGCGGCACGCCGGAAGGCACGCCGTCGGACCCGTACGGAAGCCCGCCGCCCGCCGACACCCCCCAGGACCGCCCCGGCGCGTACGGCGGCACGTACGGTGGCACGCCCCAGGACGCACCCGGTTACGGGCAGGCCCCGTACGGGCAGCAGACCTACGGCCGGCCGCCGTACGGACAGGATCCCTACGGCCAGAACCCGCCCGGCCACGACCCGAACGCCTACGGATCCCCCGGCGCCGGACCCGTGCCCGGGATGCCGCCCATCGGCAGCTGGCCCAACCGGATCCTCGCCCGGATCATCGACTACCTGCTCGTCCAGGTGGTCGGCGTGCTCCTCGTCCTGCCCTTCGCGAGCCTCGGCGACCGCTCCGGCGAGACCGGCGCGTTCTGGCTCGCCTGTGCCCTCTACCTCGTCTACGAGGGCCTCATGCTCGGCCGGGACGGCCAGACCCTCGGCAAGAAGGCGATGAAGGTCCGCGTCGCCATGCTCATCGACGGCAACTCGCCCACCCAGTCGGCCGCCTGGACCCGCGCCGCCGTCTACATCCTCCCCGCCGTGCTCTGCTGCGCCGTCCTGTGGTGGATCATCGACGGGCTCTTCGGCGTCTTCGACAAGCCCTACCGCCAGTGCATCCACGACAAGGCCGCGAAGACCGTGGTGGTCTCCACGGCCTGACCGGTGGAGCGGCGACGCCCGAACGGGACGCCCGGCGGCGGATCAGCGCTGCCGGGCGTACTCGTGCCCGGCCGGCGCCGGCACCCGGGCCGTCCGCCCGGACCTCGACGGCAGGGGCAGCAGCGCCACCAGCGTGCCGAGCGCCAGGGCGAACCCCACCAGCACCGCGACCTCCAGGACGCCCGAGGCGCCCGAGACGGCCAGCAGCGCCACGGTGGTGGCGACGACGGTGAACGTACCGAGGAACAGCTGGGCAGCGGACGGACGCGGCATGGCGGGGTCCTTCGCACGTCGGGGGAAACGGGCGGTCGGGGGGATCTGGCCGGCGTGGTGGTGCAGGCCGCCAGGAGTCCTACCCGGAACAGGAGTTCGGTAAGTCCAGGCTAAGCCGGCGGCCCCGGGGCACGGGGGGCGCACGGGCTCACCCCGGGGTCGTCCGGGCCCCTCGGTACGGTGATCGGGACCGACCCTTCACTCTTCAGGGGGAACCGCCCGTGCCCATCCCCGCCGACTGGCCCACCACCGAGGCCGAGGCCCGCGCCGAACAGGAGCGCCTCCGGCCGCTCGTCCAGGCCCACGACGACCCGGACGCCGCCGCCGTACGACTCGTCGCCGGCGTCGACGTCGCCTACGACGACGACCGGGACCTCGTCGTCGCGGCCGCCGTCCTCTTCGACGCCGACACCCTCGACGTCGTCGAGCAGGCCACCGCCGCCGGGCGGATCCCCTTCCCGTACGTCCCCGGACTCCTCGCCTTCCGCGAGATCCCCGCCGTCCTCGACGCCCTCGCCGGCCTCACCCGCACCCCCGACCTCGTCGTCTGCGACGGCTACGGCCTCGCCCACCCCCGCCGCCTCGGCCTCGCCAGCCACCTCGGCGTCCTCACCGGCCTGCGCACCCTCGGCGTCGCCAAGACCCCGTTCACCTTCGACCACGACGCCCCCGACACCCCGCGCGGCTCCACCAGCCCCCTCACCGACCCCGCCACCGGCGAGGAGGTCGGCCGGGCCCTCCGCACCCAGCCCGGCGTCAAGCCCGTCTTCGTCTCCGTCGGCCACCGCATCGGCCTCGACGCCGCCGTCGCCACCACCCTCCACCTCGCCCGCCGCTACCGCCTCCCCGAAACCACCCGCCACGCCGACCACCTCTGCCGCGGAGCGCTGACGGCGGCGCAGGCGGCGTCAACGAACTGATGCCACAACGGGTTTGGTGCGGCGCACGTGTGTTAGACATGGCCTAGTCAAACGGACGTACCGGGGAGGCGCCGCCGATGGCCGCGGGCACTGGCACGGGAACAGGCACGGGCACGGGCACGGGGTCCAAAGGCGCCGCGGGGCGGGGCTACCGGGTCGAGGTCGAACAGCTCCGCGCCTTCGCCGCCCAAGTGCGGCTCCTCCTCACCGAGTTCCAGCACCGCGCCGACGGCACCACTACCCACGGCCAGAGCACCATCGGCCGCACCGCCCTCGGCACCTTCGCCGAGGCCACCGAACTCCACGGTCGCTACGACACCATGCGCGACGCGCTCCGCGACATCCTCAACCAGCTCCAACAGGCCGTCGACGAAGCCCAGAAGAAGGCCGAGCTCACCGCCACCACCTACGAGGAACACGAACGGCACACCGCGGGCACGCTCCAACTCGCCTCCGACGGCTGGTCCGTGGCCGCCCCCTCCGCCACCAGCCAGGCCGCCTACCAGCGGACCACCGCCCCGCCCGCCCACCACGGCGGCAAGTCCGACCGCTGACGAACGGAGGCGAATCGCCCGTGGCCTACACCGACTTCGGCACGTACAGCCACACCCAGCTGCGTGCCATGGTCCACGCCCTCAACCCCGGCGAGGTCATGGCCGCCGGCGACCCCTGGCGCCGCGCCGCCGACACCCTCAAGGCCATCCGCACCACCCTCACCCGCGCCAGCACCGAAGCCGCCACCACCTGGGAAGGCACCACCAGCGACGCCTTCCACACCCGCATGCTCCACCTCGCCGAGCGCATCAACCACGCCGCCGCCTACGCCAACGACGCGGCCAACACCCTCCACCACGTCGCCGACGCCATCGCCAAGGCGAAACGCGACATGCCCGAAGAACCCGGCAACTGGGCCCAGTTCAAGGACGCCGTCACCACCTTCACCGACGACGACCCCACCCCGCTGGCCGCCCGCAAGAAGGCCGAAGCCGCCACCGTCATGCAGACCCTGGCCATGCACTACCGCACGGCAACCCCGATGCTGAAGGCGCCACAGGGCCTTCCCGACCTGGGGAAGCTGGAGGAGGCTCGTGATGTCACGCCGCAGGACCAGCCTGTGGCAGCTGCCGTAGTGCTGCCCGGAACGGCCGTGGGTGCCTCGCGGACATCTGAGCGGCCGGCGAGCGGTTCTGCTCCGCGACGACCGGGCAGGGTGGAGCGGTCAGCAGCCGGCGCCACGGCACCGAAGGTCGCTTCGGTGCCCACCGGCTTGGGGATCGAGGGAAGCGCGGTGCCTGGTCCCGTGGGGCCGGTGAGCGTTGGTCCGAGTACCGGCCTGGACGGGGCTTCCGTGCCGAATCCGGGACGGTTCGGGAGCGTTGCGGCGGCTGCTGTCGCGCAGCCACCGCCGAGTGCCGGCCCGACCCCTTTGGGCGCCTCCAACAGTCGGCAGCTGGGGAGTGGCTGGGTGGCGGGCATTTCCGGCGTGGTCCGGTCTGGAGAGTCGACGGGGCGAGGCGGGAGGGGCGCCGGAGGCGGGGTTGTCGGCGGGATCGCGCAGCCCGGGTCGGGATCCCGAGGCAAGCAGGCCTTCACCGAAGGCGGTTCAGGGCTGGGCACAAGGGGGCGGATGAGCGGCGTAGCAGGCCCTGCCGCCACGGGCGGAGTGGCACCGGGCGTGCCGCTTGGCGGCGGCCGGCACGGGCGGAAGGACGGAGAGCGCGCGGGGAAGCGGCCCGACTACCTGATCGAGGATCCGGAAACGTGGGAAGCGGATAAAAGGGTCAATCCGAACGTGGTGGAATGAGCCCGTCCGCAGACGGACGGGTGATCTGACCGCGTCCCGCGGGCCGTGAACTGCGGGACGCCTCGCCGATTGGGGTGACCGGGATTGACGAGCAGTCGGGCGGGGCGCGCGGCGGCGATCGTCGCCTCGGGTGCGTTGATCTGGGGAGCGTCCGTGCCGCCGGCATCGGCGGACCAGATCCGCGACAAGCAGTGGGCACTCGGGACGTTCGAGGCCGAGACGAAGGTCTGGCCCGTCAGCCAGGGCAAGGACGTGGTCGTCGGACTCGTCGACACCGGTGTGAATCAGGACCACCAGGACCTGACCGGGCAGGTCCTGCCGGGCGGAGACTTCACCGGGACGGAGACGGACGGCCGGGCCGACGGCGATGGGCACGGCACGGCCATGGCGAGTCTGATCGCGGGCCACGGGCACGGCAGGCTGGCCGGTGTCATGGGGCTGGCGCCGATGGCGAAGATCATGCCGGTCAAGGTCCGGATGAACGGTGAGACCCCCAACTACCAGCAGAACGAGCTTGCGGGGGCGATTCGGTTCGCGGTGGACCACGGCGCGAAGGTGGTCAACATGTCGGTCGGAGGCACGTCCCGGTTCGACTCGCAGACCCGACAGGCGGTGGCCTATGCGGTCTCCCGCGACGTCGTGCTGGTGGCGGCCACCGGAAATGGTGGCGCCGGCTTGGGCGGGGTGCAGTATCCGGCCGCATTCCCGGGCGTAGTGGCTGTTGCGGCCGTGGACTCCGCCGGCAGCGTGTGGGAGCGATCGACGCCGGGTGCAGAAACGACGATGGCGGCACCGGGGGTGGACATCTACCAGGCCTCGGCCAAGTCGACGTCGAGTTACGGGGTCGGGGACGGGACCTCCGCGGCCGCTGCTTACGTGTCCGCCACGGCTGCGCTCATCCGGTCCGCGGATCCCGGACTCTCCGCCGGGCAGGTGATCGATCGGATGATCAAGACGGCGTCCCGGCCCGTTGACGGTTCCGCCGTGCCGAATGACCGGTACGGCTATGGAATCGTGGCGCCGGCACGGGCATTGGCGGCGGACCCTCAAGTGGATGGTGGGCCCAGGGAGAATCCGCTGCTTTCCCGAGAGGAGTCACAGGGGGCGCCGCCTTCGGCGGCTGCGGATGAGCCGACCGACACCCCCGGGCCCGTCGTTCCCCGGGCTGCTGCGTCGGCCGGGTGGTACTGGGTCGTGTGGGGGCTCGTCGGGGGTGGGGTTCTGCTCGTCGGGGGGCTTGCCGGGTGGGTGTGGTGGCGGGTGCGGCGGGGGTAGGTGCCGTGGCGGCAATTCGGTGGGTGTTGGCGGCAATGGTGCTGGTCGGGGCTGTGTGCCGGGTTCCATGCTGGGGGCATGAGTGATTCGGGGAACACCGCCGCCATCGTGCCGGACGTCAAGGACTGGACCTGGGTGCTGGAGCGCGCCTGTCCGGAGTGCGGGCTGGAGACGCCGGCCGTCGTCCGGGAGGACGTCGCGGGCATGATCCGGGCGAACGCGGCGGGTTGGGTGGCGCTGCTGGGGGCGGACGGGGCCGCGGTGCGCCGGCGGCCGGCGCCGGGGGTGTGGTCGGCGCTGGAGTACGCGTGCCACGTGCGGGACGTGTTCCGGCTGTTCCACGTGCGGCTGGGGCTGATGCTGACGCAGGACGGGCCGCTGTTCGCCAACTGGGACCAGGACGAGACGGCCGTCGCCGAGCGGTACGGGGAGCAGAGCCCCGCCGTGGTGGCGGAGGAGCTGGTGGCGGCGGCCGAGGTGCTGGCGGCGGCGTTCGACGCGGTGGCGGGGGAGGAGCAGTGGCGGCGGACCGGGAGCCGGAGTGACGGGGCGCGGTTCACGGTGGAGTCGTTCTCCCGCTACCTGGTCCACGACCCGGTGCACCACCTGTTCGACGTGACCGGCGTGCGGCACGCGTAGTGCCTCACCAGCCGGAGGCCTCGCGGTGCATGGTGCGGCGGAGCCGGCCGGCCACGCTGGCGGTGTCGGTGCCGATGACGTCGGCGATCTCGGGCGCGGCGAGGCCGACGACGTAGTGGAGGATCGCCAGGTCGTCGTCGGCGGGGTGGCGCTGCGGGGTGGCGGGCACGGGTCGGCGCGTGTGTTCGGCGACGGTGCCGCGCAGGATCTGCCAGGCGTGTGCGGTGGGGTTGGCGGTGCCGAGCAACTCGCGCCAGTGGACGGCGATTTCGGCGAAGGCCTGCTGGACCGCGGTGGCCGCCTCGGTGCGGTCGGGGAGCCAGACCCGGGCGTAGCTGAGGTACCGCGGGCGGTGGAGTTCGCAGAAGGCGGCGAAGTCCACCGGCACGTCCGCAGGCAGGACGAGCGGAAGGTCGACGGCCAGGTCCGCGGGCAGGTCTGCGGGCAGGTCCGCGGGCGTGCGCGCGGAGGCGCCCGCAGACCTGCCCGTGGGCGCGTCGGCCGGTGCCCGGCCCGGTGGGCCGGCGGGTTCGCCGGGCCTCGGGGGCGGCTCGGCGGAGCTCGGGTGGCGGTTGGTCATCTCGGCTTCTCGGCAAGGGAGATGGGTGTCTGACGGTCGATCATCTGTGCTCACTCTACGGTAGGCCCTCGGTGCGCTGGGTGACCAATCGGATGGAATGCCCGGATCCCGCCGCCGCTCGGCCGGTTCCCGTGCCGGCGGGTGCGGCGCGGTGCGGGCGCGGCCGGTGCGGCGGCGGCGGGGGGATCGGCGGGAGGGTGGTGCGCAGTGCCGCTGGGGCGTGGGGGTGAGCGTGTCGAGGCTGGTCAGAGGTGTGCGGGGGCGTGCTGTCGGTGAGGTCGGCGTGGGTCGCGCGGCGGTTGATGTGCCACCGTAGGCCTTGTGGCGGCCTGCGTCCACGCCTACGGCGCGAAGGCGTGCGCGCGCAACCGCACGCACGACCGGGGCGCCCGATTCCCGGCGTCCGGGGGTGGTGCGGCCACGCCCCGGGGGCATGCTGCCCGGGGCGTGGAGAGGTTGACGGTCCATCAGTGATGCGGGCGGGCCTCCACGGGGGAGATGCGGTCGTCCGCGGCGGTGCTGCGTTCGGTCTGGGCGGGGAAGGTTTCGATGGCCCGTCGGCGGGCGAGCTGTGCGGCTGCCGCGGCGGCGGCTCCGGCGGCGCTCGCGGCGGCGGCGGTCGTGCCCGCGCTCTCCTCGCAGGGGTGGGTGGAGTGCGCGCCGGTGACGCGTCGTCGGCGGCCGAGGGCGGTGCGTGCGGCGTGCTCCTCGGCCGCCTGTCTCGCCGCCAGGTAGGCCTGGACGGCGGCCATGCCGTAGACGGGCTGGATGAGCTGGTGGCCCTTGAAGAAGGGTCTGGCGGGGGCGAAGCCGGCGGCGACGACGAGGTCGCGGATCTCCGCTATCTCGGCTTCGCTGCGGGCGGTGAAGCGGACCTCCCACCCCTTCTTGTACGTATGGCCCTGTTCGCCGCTGCGGCGGGCCGGGTCCGGGCGGCGGACGTATCCGGGCAGGCGGCCGAGGCGGAGTTGGGCCGCGCGGAGGCCTGCGGTCTCGTCACGTGACATGACGTAAGCCTAGGCAATCCGGCGGGCGGGAGTGACGCCTGGAGGGTGTCTCGCCGTATGCCTTTGGTCACCCTCGGTCAGACGACCTGGTCGGTGATCGTTTTCGATCAGATAGGACAAGCATATTGGCATCCATTACTCCGAAAGAGTGAGGGTATGGGGACTTTAGTGCGGGCTGGTCCCGGTTTCGCGACGGTTGGGTAACAGTGCGTCAGGCGGTGGCTCGCAGGTCCGGGCGGTTGGGGATGGTGTCGGCATGACCTACCGCATCCCCTCGCCGCCGCCGTCCCTGGAGGAGCTGGCGAAGCGTCAGCAGAACGTCGTCACCGCTAGCCAGCTGCGCGCCCGGGGCGTGCCGGCTCGTCTCATCACCGAGCACTGCCGCCGGGGCGGCCCCTGGCAGCGCGTCCTGCCCCGGGTGTACCTGCTGCAGGTCGGGGAGCCCACGCCGGAGCAGCGGATGTGGGCCGCGCTGCTGTACGCGGCGCAGAACGGCCGCGAGGAGGGCCGCCGCGAGGGCGCGGTGATCACCGGCACGGCGGCGCTCGCGCTGTACGGCTTCGCCGCCGTGCCGCGGCTGCCGGCCGTCACCGGGGTGGACGTCCTGGTGCCGCGTCAGCGCCGCCTGAAGGACGTCGGCGAGGTGCGGATCCGGCGCACCGAACGGGAGTTGGTGGCCCGCTCGGTGCACGGCCTGGCCTGTGCGCCGGTGGCCAGGGCGGTGGCCGACGCGCTGTGCGAGTGGACGGCGGACGGGATGGCCCCGGCGCCGGTCCGGGCGGTGCTGCGGGAGGCCGTGTCGCGGCCCGAGGGCCGGTGCACGGTGCGGGAGTTGGCGGCCGAACTGGCCGAGTCGGGGCTGACCTCCGAGCCGCGGGTGCGGGCGGCGCTGGACGAACTGCTGGCCGCCGAGCGGGAGTCGGTGCTGGACCGGCTCGGCGGGCTGGTGGACGAGTGGCTGCTGCCCGTCCCGCTGGCCGGCCCGGAGCTGCGGATGCGCGGCGGCACGTACATCGCCGTCCCGGACCTGTACTGGCCGGAGCGCGGCGTCGCGGTGGAGGTGGACTCGGACCTGCGCTGCGTCAGCGAGGGGGAGGCCGCGTGGGTGCGCGGGGGCCAGCACCGGATGGAGTACCTGGGGATCCGGGTGGTCTACGTCAGCGGGGCGCGCCTGGCCGCCGACCCGGAGGCCGTCGGCGGCGAGCTGCGCGAGGCCTTCCGGGAGGGCGGGACGGACGTGGTGGAACTGCTCCTCGCCTAGCTCCTCGCCTAGTGCCGTGGCACTGGCGGTGCCTCAGCGCACCACGGGAGCGCCCACCAGCTCGACCCCGGCCGCCCGGAGCTCCTCCAGTGCGGCGGCGGTGGTCCCCGCCGCGACCCCCGCGGTGAGCTCCAGCAGGACGCGGGTGGTGAAGCCGGCCCTGGCCGCGTCCAGCGCGGTGGCCCGGACGCAGTGGTCGGTGGCGATGCCGACCACGTCGACCTCGTCGACCTGGCGCTCGCGCAGCCACTCGACCGGCCCGCGCCCGTTCTCGTCCAGCCCCTCGAAGCCGCTGTACGCGGCCGAGTGGGCGCCCTTGTCGAACACCGCCTCGACCGCGCCGGAGATGACGGCGGGCGCGAAGTTGGGGTGGAAGCCCACGCCCTCGGTGCCGGCGACGCAGTGCACGGGCCAGCTGGTGACGTAGTCCGGCTCGGCGGAGAAGTGGTCGCCCGGGTCGATGTGGTGGTCGCGGGTGGCGAGGATGTGGTGGTAGCCGGCGGAGGACTCGGCGATCAGGTCGGTGATGGCGGCGGCCACCTCGGCGCCGCCGGCGACGGCCAGGCTGCCGCCCTCGCAGAAGTCGTTCTGCACGTCGACGACGATCAGTGCCCGGTGCATGGCTCGCATCCTCGAAATGTGGGGGGGCGTCCGGTGGAAGCGGGTGCCCCGGTGGTGGTGGTCCCCGGGAGCGCCCGGCCCGCGGGCGGGTGAGCGCGCGCGGATCGTTTGCGGGCCGGGCGCTCCGCCGTCCGGCTCGGCCGGTCGTCACGGTGTACGCGGGGAGTTCCCGGGGACTCCATGGGAACTCTACGGCTGACTCTAGGGAGTGGCGCGCGGAGGCGGAAGGCCCGTGGAGCCGTCCGCCACCCGCGCCCGGTGCTCAGAGGTGCAGTTCGGTCGGCAGGACCGGGTCGCCCTTGGAGAGCTGAGTGGCCGACAGCGGCAGCGCGGCCCGGGCGCGGACGTGCCGGTCGCGCGCGGCGCCGAGCGGTTCGCGGCCGACCGTCTCGCCGGCCAGGACGAGCGGCACCTGCGTCAGGTGCGGCTCCAGCTCGGCCGGGACGGGCCCGGTGCCGACCACCTCGGCCTCGGCCACGCCGTCCGCGTCGGGCCGGCGGGCGGCCCACTTGCGGCCGCCGATGCTGGTCTTGCCGCCGGCCGCGCGCTTGGCGACGGGCACCAGCGGCCCGTCCGGGGTCTCGGCGCGGGCGACGAGCTTGTAGACCATGGCGCAGGTCGGGTGGCCGCTGCCGGTGACCAGGCTGGTGCCGACGCCGTACCCGTCGACGGGGGCGGCGGCGAGCGCGGCGATCGCGTACTCGTCGAGGTCGGAGGTGACGATGATCCGGGTGTTCTCGGCGCCGAGCTCGTCGAGCTGGCGGCGGACGCGGTGGGCGAGCAGGGTGAGGTCGCCGGAGTCGATCCGGACGGCGCCGAGTTCGGGCCCGGCCACCTCGACGGCGGTGCGGACGGCCTCGCGCAGGTCGTAGGTGTCGACCAGCAGGGTGGTGCCCTTGCCCATGGAGGCGATCTGGGCCTGGAAGGCGTCCCGCTCGCTGTCGTGGACGAGGGTGAAGGCGTGCGCGGCCGTGCCGGTGGTGGGGATGCCGTGGGTGAAGCCGGCCTCCAGGTCGGAGGTGGCGGCGAACCCGGCCACGTACGCGGCCCGGGCGGCGGAGACGGCGGCCCGCTCGTGGGCCCGGCGGGCGCCCATCTCGATGACGGGGCGGCCGGCGGCGGCGGCGGTCATCCGGGAGGCGGCGGCGGCGATCGCCGAGTCGTGGTTGAGGATCGAGAGGATGACGGTCTCCAGGATCACCGCCTCGGCGAAGGTGCCGGTGACGGTGAGCAGCGGCGAGCCGGGGAAGTAGACCTCGCCCTCGGGGTAGCCGTGGATGTCGCCGGTGAAGCGGTAGTCGGCGAGGTAGCGCAGGGTGTCGTCGTCGACGACGCCCTGGCCGGCGAGCCAGTCCAGCTGGGCGGGCGTGAAACGGAAGTCCTCGACCGCGTCGAGCACCCGGCCGGTGCCGGCCATCACCCCGTAGCGCCGCCCGTTCGGCAGCCGCCGGGTGAACACCTCGAAGACGGAGCGGCGGTGCGCGGCCCCGCTGCGCAGGGCGGCCTGCAGCATGGTGAGCTCGTAGCGGTCGGTGAACAGCGCGGTCGAGCCGGCCGCGCGCACTGAAGTGGCGTCCATGAGGATGATGCTACTACCACTTAGCGTCAGTTTGACGATTTCTCATGACCGGGCCGGGGCGAAATCGCCTGGGGGTCCCCCGGATGGCAGCATGGGCACTGGAAGCGCATGGACGTCGAGCGCGGGGAACGCGCAGCGAGGAGGACCCGGCGGTGAGTGTCGCGCCCGTGGAGATCGAGCGCCCGGAGGTCGAAGGACTGCCGGTGACGGAGCCCGACACCCCCTGGGTGACCATCGTGCACAACGACCCGGTCAACCTGATGAGCTACGTCCAGTACGTTTTCCAGGCCTACTTCGGGTACCCGAAGGACAAGGCGCGGAAGCTGATGATGGACGTCCACACCAAGGGCCGGGCGGCCGTCTCCAGCGGGTCCCGCGAGGAGATGGAGCGCGACGTCCAGGCGATGCACGGCTACGGCCTCTGGGCCACGCTGCAGCACGACTGACCTCAAGGGCTCCCGGCGGATCCCCGCTGTGCGGCCGGCGTGCGGCCGATGTGCGAACGACGAGTGACGACGAAGACGGGCTGACCGATACAGATGGCTGGGTTGTTCGAGAGCACCGGTGGCGGGAGCGCGGCGATCGCGCTGGACGAGGTCGAGGCCTCCATCCTGCGCTCGCTGGAAGTGCAGATGCTGGAGCTGATCGGCCCCGGCCCGGGCGGGGAGGCCGCCGACCCGCTGGCGGTGCTGTTCGCCGAGGGGCCGACCGAGGCGCCCACCGATCCGGCGCTGGCCCGGCTCTTCCCGGACGCCTACGGGGATCCGGCGAAGCCGGCGGACGCGGAGGCCGAGGCGGCTGCCGCGGAGTTCCGCCGCTACACCGAGCTCGACCTGCGGGCCCGCAAGAGGGATGACGCGCTGTCCGTCGTCCGGTCGCTGGACGGCCTCGGCGGCGGTGGCGTGCTCAAGCTGCCCGCCCCGGACTGCCTGCGCTGGCTGGGCGCGCTCAACGACCTGCGGCTGACGCTGGGTGCCCGGCTGGAGGTGACCGAGGAGGACGAGCAGGGTCTCTACGACCTGCCGGACGGCGACGAGCGCAAGCCGCTGGTCATGGCGTACCTGTGGCTGGGCGCGCTCCAGGAGTCGCTGCTGGAGGCGATCGCGGACTGAGGCCCTTGCGCCGCCCCGGTCGTCCGCCTGCGGTCGATCGTGCCTGATCACGGGCGTGCCCCGGTTGATTTGTCCAGGATGTGGACGATCAGCCGGGGCATTCCCGTTCAAATCGGGCGAACCATACCAGGTCATGCTCAAATAACGCTCAGATGAACACCGCTCTCCGAACCCTGCGTGGTACGACTTCTCCACCCCACGAGACCCACCCAGGACGGTGCGCCATGGCCGAGCAGCAGTACGACCAAGTGGTCGACGCCACACCGGACGAGGAGGGCTACGAGCGGGGACTCGGCAGCCGCCAGATCCAGATGATCGCGATCGGCGGCGCCATCGGCACCGGCCTGTTCCTCGGCGCCGGGACGGCGATCTCCAAGTCCGGCCCGAGCCTGATCCTCTCCTACGCCGTCGCCGGCGTGGTGATCTTCGCGATCATGCGGGCCCTCGGCGAACTGCTCACCTACCGCCCGGTGTCCGGCAGCTTCGCCGAGTACGCGCGCGAGTTCCTCGGCCCCTTCGCCGGCTACGTGACCGGCTGGACGTACTGGCTGTTCTGGGTCGTCACCGGCATGGCGGAGACCACCGCCGCCGCGGTGTACGTGAAGTTCTGGGCGCCCGGCTTCCCGCAGTGGGTCAGCGCCCTGTCCTTCCTCGTCATCCTCTACGCGGCCAACCTGATCTCGGTGAAGCTGTTCGGCGAGATCGAGTTCTGGTTCTCGATGGTCAAGGTCACCGCCATCATCGGCATGATCCTGATCGGCATCGGCGTGCTCACCCTCGGCTTCAGCAAGGCCGGTGACACCGCGTCGATCACCCACCTGTGGCAGGACGGCGGCTTCTTCCCCAAGGGCATCGGTGCCACCGTGATGACCCTGCAGATCGTCATGTTCGCCTACCTGGGCGTCGAACTCGTCGGCGTCACCGCGGGCGAGAGCGAGAACCCCGAGAAGACCCTGCCGCGCGCCATCAACACCCTGCCCTGGCGCATCGCGCTGTTCTACATCGGCGCCCTCGTGGTCATCCTCTCCCTCGTACCGTGGACCGAGTTCCAGCCCGGCGTCAGCCCGTTCGTCGCCGCCTTCGGCAAGATCGGCATCCCCGCCGCGGCCGGCATCATCAACTTCGTCGTGCTCACCGCCGCACTGTCCTCCTGCAACTCCGGCATGTACTCCACCGGCCGCATGCTGCGCGACCTCGCGCTGCGCGGACAGGCCCCCGGGCAGCTCACCAAACTCAACTCCCGCCGCACGCCGGCCTTCGCGATCACCCTGTCCTGCATCCTGATGGGCGCCGGCGTGGTGCTCAACTACCTCGTCCCGGCCCGGGCGTTCGAGTACATCACCTCCGTCGCCACGGTCTGCGGCCTGTGGACGTGGGCGATGATCCTGATCGCCCAGATCCGCTACCGCAAGGCCTGGCGGGCCGGCCACCTGCCGGCCCCCACCTTCAAGGCGCCCGGCGGCGCGTGGGTCAGCTGGGCCGCGCTCGCCTTCCTCGTCCTGGTCGTCATCCTGATCGGCTTCGACGAGGACAACCGGATCTCGCTGTACGTCTTCCCGGTCTGGGCCGTCGTGCTCGTGGTCGGCTACCAGGTGCTCAAGAGCCGCCGCCCCGAGGCCGTCCACGGCGTCGCGCACGACCACCTGCACGCCCCGGCCGGCGCCGACGAGACCCGCTGACCGCTCCCCGGACGCCCCGGCGGACAGCCGCCGGGGCGTGGCTATCCTGACCGCATGCTGACCATCACCCGAGAACTGCGCGACCGGATCGTCGCCCACGCCCGCGCCGACCACCCGGACGAGGCCTGCGGCGTGGTCGCCGGACCGGCCGGCAGCGGCCGTCCCGAGCGGTTCGTCCCGATGCTCAACGCCGCCCGCTCGCCCACCTTCTACGAGTTCGACTCGGGCGACCTGCTCAAGCTCTACCGCGAGATGGACGACCGCGACGAGGAACCCGTGATCGTCTACCACTCGCACACCGCGACCGAGGCCTACCCGTCGCGCACCGACGTGAGCTACGCCTCCGAGCCCTTCGCCCACTACGTCCTGGTCTCCACCGCCGAGGGCAACGGACCCGAGGACGCCTACCAGTTCCGCTCGTTCCGCATCGTGGACGGCGAGATCACGGAGGAAGACGTCCAGGTCGTCGAGGCCTACCCGGCCTGACCCGCACCCGCCCGGGCACGGCCCGCCGACCGTCACCGGACGGGCGGCGGGCCGCCGTCATCCCCGGCGAGTCTCACCAGAGGGAACGAAAACATCCGGATCCCGAGACGGACGTGTCGGAGCGGGGCCGGGAATCTATACGATGAGCCCATGCGTTCCGTCGATGTGAGCACCCAGGCCCCGGGCACCCGCCTCGTGGCGCGCCTGCACGTCGACCTGTGCCGGCTCGCCAGTGCGATCTGTCCCGGCACGCCCGCGCGCTCGCGCTGAGCCGCCCACGCCCCACCGGGCCCGCCGCCGCAGGCCGTGCCGCGCCCCGGAACCCGCCACCCCGCCGCGCCCGCTGCGGCCCACCCACCTCACGACTCGCACAGGAGCGCACCCATGGCCATCGAGGTCCGCATCCCGACCATCCTCCGCACCTACACCGACGGCGCCAAGGCCGTCGAGGGCACCGGCAGCAACCTCGGTGAGCTGTTCACCGACCTCGACGCCCGCCACCCGGGCATCGCCGCCCGCCTGCTGGAGGGCGGTGAGCTGCGCCGCTTCGTCAACGTCTACCTGAACGACGAGGACGTCCGCTTCCTGGAGGGCATCTCCACCGCCGTCGCCGACGGCGACAGCGTCACCATCCTGCCCGCCGTGGCCGGCGGCGCCCGCTGATCCCCGGCCCTGCCGGCCCGCCCGCGCGGGCGGGCCGGCAGGGCCACCTTCCCGACCCTCACCGCCGTGGCCGGAGGCCTCCCTTGCGTTACGACAGTCCGCTCGAAGCCGTCGGCAACACCCCGCTGGTCCGCCTGCCGCGGCTGTCCGCCGCCGTTCCCGGCAACGCGGAGGGCCTCGTGACCCTCTGGGCCAAGCTGGAGGACCGCAACCCCACCGGCTCCATCAAGGACCGCCCGGCGCTGCACATGATCGAGCGGGCCGAGGCCGACGGCCGGCTCACCCCCGGCTGCACCATCCTCGAACCCACCAGCGGCAACACCGGCATCTCGCTCGCCATGGCCGCCAAGCTCAAGGGCTACCGGATGGTCTGCGTCATGCCGGAGAACACCAGCGAGGAACGGCGCGAACTGCTCCGCATGTGGGGCGCCGAGATCATCTCCTCCCCGGCCGCGGGCGGCTCCAACACCGCCGTCCGGATGGCCAAGGAGATCGCCGCCGAGCACCCCGACTGGGTGATGCTCTACCAGTACGGCAACCCCGACAACGCGGGCGCCCACTACGCCGGCACCGGCCCCGAGATCCTCGCCGACCTGCCGACCGTCACCCACTTCGTGGCCGGCCTCGGCACCACCGGCACCCTCATGGGCGTCGGCCGCTACCTGCGCGAGAAGGTCCCCGGCGTGCGGATCGTCGCCGCCGAACCGCGCTACGACGACCTCGTGTACGGGCTGCGCAACCTCGACGAGGGCTTCGTCCCCGAGCTGTACGACGCCGAGGTGCTCACCACCCGCTTCTCGGTCGGCTCCGCCGACGCCGTCCGGCGCACCCGCGAACTCCTCCAGCAGGAGGGCATCTTCGCGGGCGTCTCCACCGGCGCCATCCTGCACGCCGCGATCGGCGTCGGCCGCAAGGCCGCGGCGGCGGGGGAGCGGGCCGACGTCGTCTTCGTCGTCGCGGACGGCGGCTGGAAGTACCTGTCCACCGGCATCTACACCGCCGAGTCCACCGAGGCGGCCGTCGAGGCGCTGCAGGGCCAGCTCTGGGCGTAGGGCGCCTCGCGCGGCTCCTGGCGCCGTGGCCCTAGCTGCCCTGCAGGGCCCGCTGGGCGCGGTTCCAGACCTGACGGTCCACCGTGCCGGCCCGGCGGCGGAAGGCCGACAGCGGCACCCGGCGCAGTTCGTCGGTCTCCAGCCAGCTGGTCCGGCCCTGGCTGTCGCCCACCGAACCGGGCGGCAGCGGCAGCACCCCCGGGCGTTCGGCGTGGTGCTTGCTGGTGATCTTCGCGACGGTCGCCGTCCGGCCGTCCACCCGCAGCACCAGGCACGGGCGGTCCTTCGAACCGGGGCCGTCCTCGAACGGCACCTCGGCCCACCAGATCTCCTGCGGCGCCGGCCCGGAGCGGCCCGAACCCGCCGGGCGGGGCCGGGGCCCGGCCGGTCCGGCGGGGCGCGGGGCCGGGCGCGTCGCGGGCCGGGAGGCCGGCCGTGGCCGCCGCACCAGCGCCGACGCGACGGCCGCGAGGACGGCGACGCCCACGACGGCCAGGACCACCCAGATGCCAGTAGTGCCGTTCATGCGGCGAACCGTACCGGCCCGTGGTGAACCCCACCACTGTGAGCGCTGTGACAGTTGAGTATTTGTCCGCGCGTTGCTCCCGGTTCGTCACGGATCGACCACCGCGCCCGATCTGTACCGGGCCGCCGGGCGAGGATTGGAGAGGCTGCGCTCACGAACGTCCGCCCCCGCCCCATCCGGAGGTGCCATCGTGAGTAAACAGCTGTGGTCGTACGCCGAGGTCGCGCACCACATCAACGTCCAGCCCGAGACCGTCCGCAACTACCGCCGCCACGGGCTGCTGCCCGAGCCGGACGTCATCGACGGCAGCGGCCACCCCCGCTGGTACCCCGAGACCATCCGCGCCTGGGCCCGCAAGCGCCCCGGCCACCGCTGATCCGACCGCCGCCGCGACCCGGTTCCGCAGCCGAACCGTAGCCCCCGCCCCGAGCCCCGGCGTTCTGGTGATTCCAGCCACAGCCCGGCACGGGGACGGGGGCAAAGTGCCGCTCCGCCCTTACCCTCGACAACGCGAACGCAGTGCTACCGGCCGGTTCTCCGGTCTGTCCTGCCATTTTCCAGCAGCAGCCAGGACGTGTCGGGGCGGAGGGGCTCGGATGAAACTGACCGTGGTGGGGTGCTCGGGGAGCTTCCCGTCCGCCGAGTCCGCGTGCTCCAGCTACCTCGTCGAGGCCGACGGCTTCAAGGTCGTGCTCGACCTCGGCAACGGTGCGCTGGGCGCCCTGCAGAAGTACACCAGCCTGTACGACGTCGACGCCGTCC
The DNA here is from genome assembly GCF_042887525.1 of Kitasatospora sp. NPDC057936. Taxonomy (NCBI): domain Bacteria; kingdom Bacillati; phylum Actinomycetota; class Actinomycetes; order Kitasatosporales; family Streptomycetaceae; genus Kitasatospora; species Kitasatospora sp. NPDC057936. Next base: position 31,978 of record NZ_JBHVPD010000013.1, on the reverse strand, counting down.
TGCTGAGCCACCTGCACGCGGACCACTGCGTCGACCTGTGCGCCTACTGGGTCGCCCGCAACTACCGCGCCGAGGGCTGCCCCGACCCGATGCCCGTCTACGGCCCGGCCGGCACCGCGGAGCGGCTCGCCCGCGCCTACGACATGCCGGAGAACCCGGGGATGAAGGAGGTCTTCGACTTCCGCACCCTCACCCCGGGCGTCTTCGACCTCGGCCCGTTCCGGATCGGCGTCGCCCAGGTCGCCCACCCGGTGGACGCGTTCGCCTTCCGGCTCGAACACGGCGGCCGGTCCCTGGTCTACTCCGGCGACACCGGCGAGAGCGCCGACCTCGTCGAACTCGCCCGGGACGCCGACCTCTTCCTCTGCGAGGCCGCCTACGTCGACGGCCGCGACACCTACCTCGGCGTCCACCTCAACGGCCGCGAGGCCGGCGAGCACGCCACCGCCGCCCGCGCCCGCCGCCTCGTCCTCACCCACATCCCCCCGTGGACCGACGCCGAGCACAACCGCCGCGACGCCGCCGCCGCCTACCCAGGCCCCGTCGACCTCGCCCGCCCGGGCGCCGTCTACGAGATCTGAGCAGGTCGGCGGGCGTTTTCCGGCGGCCGGCGGCCGGCGTTCCCGGGCGCGCGGAAATCTCTGCGAATCCACCTGCAACCTTCCGGCCCCGAACACGTCCTTGTAAGTGAGCGGCTGGGGAGGCCGCTCTCGACCGGTCGGGCCCGTCGGGCCGGCCGTCCACACACCACGCACGCTTGATTTGTGCTGCCCGGAACCGGCCGTGCCGGTCGGGGAGCAGTCCATGGGGGGATTCCAGTGCTTCAGCTCAACCGCGCCCTGCGCCGCGTCCGTTCGACCGTCGTGCCCGCGCTCGTGCTCACCGCCGGGCTCGTCGCCGGCGGCGCGGCGACCGCCGGGCCGGCCTTCGCCGACGCTTCCGGCCCCCTCTCCTTGTCCGTCGACACCCCGGGCTCGATCGCCGTGGGCAAGCCGGTGGAGTTCACCGAGACCATCACCAACTCCGGGACCGTCGGGTGGGCCCTGGTCGTGGAGCTGCGGGCCGACGCCGGCCCCGACGTCTCCGCCGACGCGGTCGGCCTGACCTGGCGCGACGACATGGGCGGCAACCACGACAACTGGCAGGACCTCAAGCCGGAGATCAAGACCGTCGGGGGCAAGCGGGTCGTCGCGGCGGACGCGGGCAAGATCATCGTGCCGGCGGGCGAGAAGACCGAGGTGCACTTCCGGATCGGCGTCACCCGGGGCGGGGGCGACGGCGGCGCCGGCCCGGTCATCGCGCTCCGCTCCGAGCTCAAGGGCTGGCGGCTGCAGTTCCCGGTCGACCCGCCGGTGTCCGACACCCACCGGATCAAGGTGACCGGGGTGGCCGACGCACCGAAGCCCTCGACGTCGGCTCCCGCTCCGTCGTCGTCGCCGTCGCCGTCGAAGGCCAAGCCGAAGCCGACGCAGGAGCCGTCGGCCAAGACGTCCGCGCCGGCCACCGGGTCCACCACGTCCGCCCCGGCCACGACGTCCGCCCCGGCCGCCGGGACGACCTCGACGGAGACGCCCGCTCCGACCGCCTCGACCAGCGCCACCAGCGCGACCGGCGCGACCGCGTCGGCGCCGGCCGGGCAGCTGGCCTCCACCGGCTCGGACGGTGACCACACCGCCCTGATCGCGGGCGGCGCCGCGCTGCTGGTCGGTGCCGGCGCCGGCACCCTCCTCCTGGTCCGTCGCCGCAGGACGCACTGACCGGGCTCGAACCGGGTGCGGGAACGACTCCGCCCCGCCGCTCACGGGGGTGGCGGCGGGGCGGAGTCGTTGCTGCGGGACGGTTGCGGGCCTCAGGCCTTGGTGACGTCCTCGATCTCGTCGTCGTCCTCGCGACCGGGGGTCTTGAGGTCGAACTTGGCGATCGCGAAGCGGAACAGGAAGTAGTACAGCGCCGCGAAGGCGAGGCCGATCGGGATGATCAGCCACGGCTCGGTGGCCTTGTTCCAGGCGAGCACGTAGTCGATCAGGCCGCCGGAGAAGGTGAAGCCGTCGTGCACGCCGAGCGCCCAGGTGACGGCCATCGACACGGCGGTGAGGAGCGCGTGGATGACGTACAGGGCCGGGGCGATGAAGACGAAGGCGAACTCGATCGGCTCGGTGACACCGGTGACGAAGGAGGTCAGGGCCAGCGACATCATCATGCCGGTGATGGCCTTGCGGCGGTGCGGCTTGGCGGCGTGGGCGATGGCCAGCGCGGCGGCGGGCAGCGCGAACATCATGATCGGGTAGAAGCCCGACATGAACTGTCCGGCGGTCGGGTCGCCGGCGAAGAAGCGGGTCAGGTCGCCGTGGACGACGGTGCCGTCCGGCTTGGTGAAGTCACCCGTCTGGAACCAGGCGAAGGAGTTCACGAACTGGTGCATGCCGACCGGCAGCAGACCGCGGTTGACCAGGCCGAAGGCGCCCGCACCGAGCGCACCGGCGCCGATCAGGGTGTCGTTCATGCTCTTGATGGCGTCGCCGATCGGGCCCCAGGTCAGGGCGAAGAGCACGCCGACGGCGGTGCCGACGAAGGCCATCAGGATCGGCACCAGGCGGCGGCCGTTGAAGAAGCCGAGCCAGTCGACCAGCTTGGTGCGGTGGTACTTCTGCCACAGCACGGCGGCCAGCAGACCGATCACGATGCCGCCGAGGACGCCCGGGTTCTGGTAGGTCGGGGCGACCCACTTGCCGTCGGCGATGTGGCCCTCGGTGATCGGGAACGCGGTCAGCACGTTCTTGTACACCAGGAAGCCGACCAGCGCGGCGAGCGCGGTCGAGCCGTCCGCCTTCTTCGCGAAGCCGATCGCGATGCCCACCGCGAACAGCAGCGCCAGGTTGTCGAAGACGCCGCTGCCGGCGGTGTTGAACACCGCGGCGACCTTGTCCCAGCCGAGGCCGTCCTTGCCGAACACGTCGTCCTGGCCGAGGCGCAGCAGCAGGCCGGCCGCGGGGAGAACGGCGATGGGCAGCTGGAGGCTGCGGCCGATCTTCTGCAGACCCTGGAGGAGGTTCTGGCCGAACTTCTTGGCGGGGCTTGGCGTGGCCGGAGCCGTGGCGGGCGCCGGTGCCTGCGCAGACTGACTCATGGGGGTGGCTTCCTAACGGCATGGCGGGTCGGTCGGGGGGACGGTGCACAGGGGGGCCGAACCGCGAACTGGTCTACACCACGTGTGGTGTAGACCAGTTTTGTAGCACGGGTGGGGAAGTGGTGGAACCCCGGAAAGCGGTGCCGCCGGGAAGCGCTATGAAATCGAAACCTACTTTCGGAAGGTCGATCATGATTACCCGCCGGGAGCGGGATTTTGGCTAATTGCGCAACAAAAAGCTCCGGCCCGGTCGGGGCGGGCCCGGCGGCCGGTCCAGTGAGGGTCCGGTGCCGGATCCGTGCCGACCCGGAGCCGGAGAGTGAACGAACGGCCACGGGGGCTCCGCGCGGGTGTGCTGCGACGTCCGTCACGGCGGTCGGGAGCGCCGGCGGCCGGTCGGTCCCGCCGGGTCGTCGCCGAACGCGTATCGGAATTGTTTTGCCGTCCGGGTATTAGGTCCTTTCCCGATATGCCGAAGGCCTCCGGACCGACGGGTCCGGAGGCCATTGCGGGTGAGCCCGAGTCACGCCCTGTTCAGGCCTTGGTGACGTCCTCGACTTCGGTCTCGTCCTCCCGCCCCGGCGTTTTCAGGTCGAACCTGACGATGATGAAGCGGAAGAGCGCGTAGTACACCGCGGCGAAACAGAGACCGATGACGATGATCAGCCACGGTTTCCTGGCCAGCCCCCAGTTGATGACGTAGTCGATCAGGCCGGCCGAGAAACTGAAGCCGTCGTGCACCCCGAGCCCCCAGGTGACGGCCATCGAGGCGCCGGTCAGCAGCGCGTGCACGCCGTACAGGGCCGGGGCGATGTAGGCGAAGGAGTACTCGATCGGCTCGGTGACGCCGGTGACGAAGGAGGTCAGGCCCACCGAGAGCATCAGGCCGTAGATTTCCTTGCGGCGGTGCGGCTTGGCCGCGTGCGCGATCGCGAGCGCGGCGGCGGGCAGCGCGAACATCATGATCGGGAAGAACCCGGACTGGAATTGCCCGGCCGTCGGGTCGCCGGCCAGGAAGCGCGGAATGTCGCCGTGCACGATCGTGCCGTCCGGCTTGGTGAACTCGCCGAACTGGAACCAGACGAAGGTGTTCAGCAGCTGGTGCATGCCGATCAGCAGCAGCGCGCGGTTGAAGAGGCCGAAGATACCCGCGCCACCCGCGCCGAGGTCGGCCAGGTTCTGGCTGAAGTCGTTGAGCCCCCGGCCGATCGGCGGCCACACCCACAGCGCGATGACCGCGGTGAGCATGCCGACCAGCGCCGTGATCATCGGCACCAGCCGGCGGCCGTTGAAGAAGCCCAGCCAGTCGACCAGCTTGGTGCGGTGGAAGCGCACCCACAGCCAGGCCGACATCAGGCCGATCAGGATGCCGCCCAGCACCCCCGGGTTCTGGAACGTCGCGGCCGCCGCCTTCGCCGACCCGTAGTCCACGCACTGGTCGCTCACCAGCACCGTCGGCGGCTTGCAGTGCTCCGGGAAGGCGTGCAGCACCTTGTAGTAGACGAGGAAGCCCACCACGGCCGCGAGCGCCGTCGAGCCGTCCGCCTTCTTCGCCATGCCGATCGCGACGCCGATGCAGAACAGCAGCGGCAGGCCGAGCGCGGAGTCCAGCAGCGCGCCGCCGGCCGCGGCGAAGACCTTGGCGACGTCCGTCCAGCCGAGGCCGTCCGAGCCGAAGACGTCGGGCTGCCCGAGTCGGTTGAGGATGCCCGCCGCCGGGAGCACCGCCACCGGGAGCTGGAGGGAGCGGCCCATCTTCTGGAGGCCGCCGTAGAAGGTGTGCCACCACACGGTCTGCGGGGCCGTGGCGCCTGCCGAACTCATGCTTCGTCCTCCGGGAGCAGTTGCCGACCGCCGACCCCCTGCGGGAGCCTCGGGCGGAGCCCTGGAACACCCGGGGTCCTTCCCGCGTTCATCGGAGTACACATATATTGGTGTAGACCACTGAAGGACGCAGGCCGCACGCCGGGACGGGAACCCCGCTGATCGCCATCCTCGGGCGAAGATCCGCGACGGTGCGCGCCGGACTGGGCCAAAAGTGGACTAACGTGGCGGACCGGACCGACCCGGGTGATGCTGGTCGCGCTGCCCAGCAGCACGACCACCGCTGAACCCGCGTCAGCCCCCGGCAGCGACCTCACCGGCCCCGGCCGGGTGGTACCAGCACAGCGCAGGACGGCGCCCGGCAGAGCAGCCGGCGGGCCGAGACAAAGGGAGAGAATCAGATGGCCAGCAAGGCTGAGAAGATCGTCGCCGGTCTGGGCGGCATCGACAACATCGAAGAGGTCGAGGGCTGCATCACCCGCCTGCGCACCGAGGTCAAGGACGCCTCCCTGGTCGACGAGGCCGCCCTGAAGGCCGCCGGCGCCCACGGCGTCGTCAAGATGGGCACCGCGATCCAGGTCGTCATCGGCACCGACGCCGACCCGATCGCCGCGGACATCGAGGACATGATGTGAGCTGAGCCACCCAAGGCTCACCACCGCCCGGCCCGCCCCTCCCCAGGATTCCCGGGAGCACGGCGGGCCGACGCGCATCCGGAACACCCCGCCCGAGCGACTACTCTCGGTGCTTATGTCACGCATCGACGGCCGCACCCCCGACCAGCTCCGCCCCATCACCATCGAACGGGGCTGGAGCAAGCACGCCGAAGGCTCCGTCCTCATCTCCTACGGCGACACCAAGGTGCTGTGCACCGCCAGCGTCACCGAAGGCGTCCCGCGCTGGCGCAAGGGCAGCGGCGAAGGCTGGGTCACCGCCGAATACTCCATGCTCCCGCGCGCCACCAACACCCGCGGCGACCGCGAAGCCGTCAAGGGCCGCATCGGCGGCCGCACCCACGAGATCAGCCGCCTCATCGGCCGCTCCCTGCGCGCCGTCGTCGACCACCGCGCCCTCGCCGAGAACACCATCGTCCTCGACTGCGACGTCCTCCAGGCCGACGGCGGCACCCGCACCGCCGCCATCACCGGCGCCTACGTCGCCCTCGCCGACGCCGTCGCCTGGGCCCGCGACCGCAAGCTCCTGCGCGCCAAGGGCCAGCCCATCACCGGCGGCGTCAGCGCCGTCAGCGTCGGCATCATCGACGGCCTCCCCATGCTCGACCTCCAGTACGAGGAGGACGTCCGCGCCGAGACCGACATGAACATCGTCTGCACCTCCGACGGCCGCTTCGTCGAGGTCCAGGGCACCGCCGAAGGCGCCCCCTTCGACCGCGCCCTCCTCGACCGCCTCCTCGACCTCGGCACCCTCGGCTGCGCCGAGCTCGACGAGATCCAGCGCAAGGCCCTCGAAGGCTGAGCCCCGTTCGGGTACGTCAGCCTGTACACGCCGGGCCCGCAGCCCGTACGGTTCCCGCAGCACCCCGTTGCGGGAACCGTGCCCCGGCCGGCACACGTCCTCCCGTACGGAACCCGCGCCCCCGCGCCCCCAGGAGGACCGGATGCCGTCCAGCATCGCCCGTCCCGCCGCCCTCGCCGTGGCAGGACTGATCATCATCCTCCCCCTCAGCGCGGTCAGTTGCTCCGCCGCCCAGAAGGCCCTCGACTGCGGCACCACCGCCGCCCGCGTCACCACCGACATCGCCGACGTGACCAGCGCCTACGGCAGCACCAGCAACGACTCCGGCACCGCCCAGGGCAAGGCCCTGCAGAAGCTGCGCACCGACCTCGACCAACTCGGCAGGAACTCCAAGAACACCGACGTCGTCAAGGCCGTCAACGACCTGCGCACCCAGGCCGACAAGGTCCAGCAGGCCGCCGACCGCAAGGAGGCGCCCGACCTCAAGCCCCTCGCCGACGCGGCCGGCAACCTCGGCTCCGTCTGCACCGGCTGACGACCCGCCGGTGCCGGACGGCGCCCGATAGGGTGGGCGATATGTCCACCCGATTGATCCTCGCCACCCGTAACCAGCACAAGGTCGCCGAACTCCGCGCCATCCTCGGCGAGGCCGGCCTGGACGTCGAACTCGTCGGCGCCGACGCCTACCCCGAGATCCCGGACGTCCCCGAGACCGGCGTCACCTTCGCCGAGAACGCCCTCCTCAAGGCCCACGCCCTCGCCCGCGCCACCGGCCTGCCCGCCGTCGCCGACGACTCCGGCCTGTGCGTCGACGTCCTCAACGGCGCCCCCGGCATCTTCTCCGCCCGCTGGGCCGGCAAGCACGGCGACGACCGCGCCAACCTCGACCTGCTCCTCGCCCAGCTCTCCGACATCGCCGAACCCCACCGCGGCGCCCACTTCTTCTGCGCCGCCGCCCTCGCCCTCCCCGACGGCACCGAACGCGTCGTCGAGGGCCGCCTCCTCGGCACCCTGCGCACCGCCCCGGCCGGCGACGGCGGCTTCGGCTACGACCCGATCCTCCAGCCCCTCGGCGAAACCCGCACCTGCGCGGAGCTCACCGCGGCCGAGAAGAACGCCATCAGCCACCGCGGCCACGCCTTCCGGGCCCTGGCCCCGGTGGTGAAGGACCTGCTCGCCTGACGGCCCGCAGAAACGGCGATGGCCCGTTTCCCTTCGAATCGAAGGGAAACGGGCCATTTTGCTCGGTACGCCCGGTGGGACTCGAACCCACGACAACATGCTCCTAAGGCATGCCCCTCTAGCCAGCTGGGGTACGGGCGCACATCGGCACAAGCCTACCGGCTGGCGGTCCCCGCTGTGGTCACTTTCGGTGGACCCGGAGGGTTCAGGCGGCGGCGTCCGATCGAGTGCCGCTGCGATTCATGTTCCGGCCGCAGTAAGTCGGCGTGATGGAGTGGCAGTTGGGGCAAAGCAGGCGGAGGTTCTCCCGCCTGTTGTCGAGCCAGTCGCCGTTGATGTGGTCCACCTCCAGGGTCATCGGCTTACCCAGCCAGGTCGGGGGAGTGCCGCACAGTTCGCAGACGTCGGGGTGCCCGATGTGCACGAGCATGGTGCGGAGCCGCTCGCCCGGCACACGCTGGCTTCCCGGCGGGCGCAGCACCAGCAACTCGTCGGCCGTGCGCCGGGGTCCGGTCTTCTGCCCTTTGTTGTGCGCCTGTCCGGTGAAGTGGCTGGTGTCGAGCCGGTGGTGGTCGATGGCCTCCCGTACCAAGGTCCGCGAGTTGCCGCAGTCGATCATCCCAAGGGCGAGGATCACGGCGCGGTAGCTCCGGTGGGCGGCCACGGCCTGCGCCAGCGCGTCCTTGGGGATGGCTTCCGCCCTGTTGCGGACGTCGCCCCGGAGGGTGAAGTGGCTGGTGTCGATGCCGAATTCGGCGAGGCGCTTCTTCATGTACGAGTAGAGGCTGTCGTACGGCGTGACGCCGAGGTACGCCATCATTCCGTTGATGCTGTCGCTGTTCGCGGCAGCCTCGGCCAGGACCTCCCGCGGGTAGCGGCGGCGGCCGTAGTCGGGCCGGCCCTCGTTGAAGTGCGAGGTGTCGATGCCGTAGTGCCGGAGCCGCCTGCTCAGGTAGCTGTGCGTGCCGCCCGCCATCGGCACGCCGAGCTTGCGCATCATCTCGTTCACGCTGCTCGACTCGGCGGCGAGTGAGGCGAGCAGTTCGCGGGTGTACTTGACCGGCATGTTCGTTCCCCATTCGGGCTGGTGTGCGCCCGTCCCCCGGTATGCGAACGACCGAGTGGGGAGTTGGTTACGGTCTTTCGGGATGTTTGGGAGTTGTTTGCCAATTGGTACAGACCTATTGACCTGTCTGGTTCAGACCACATAGCTTCGGCGCCAATTGGAATCCCCCACGTGCGTGCTCCCCCACAGGCACGCGCCGACACTCTCTCCTGGAGGACCGAGTGTTGATCCGAAGCATGGCGGAGCGGCGTCCCACCGCAGGCGTCCGTCGTATGAGTGCCCGGGCCGGGTTCGCCTCGGTGGCCGCGGCCGGGCTGGCCGGGCTGTTGATGGCGACGCTGGGTGCGGCGCCCTCGCAGGCGTCGGCGGCCGTCGACAATTCGGCCTGTCGTCCCGACGGCATGTACCAGACGCCCGGGGTGGACGTCCCGTACTGCTCGGTGTACGACACCGGCGGCCGCGAGAAGATGGGCGCGGACCATCAGCGCCGCATCATCGGGTACTTCACGGGCTGGCGCACCGGCAAGAACGGCGACCAGCCGTACCTGGTGAGCGACGTCCCGTGGGACAAGGTGACCCACCTCAACTACGCGTTCGGGCACGTCGGCGGCGACAACAAGCTGTCCGTCGGCACGGACGGCCCGACCAACCCGGCCACCGGGATCGACTTCCCGGGCGTGCCGGCCGCGCAGCTGGACCCGACGCTGCCCTACAAGGGGCACTTCAACCTGCTGACGAAGTTCAAGAAGCAGTACCCGAACGTCAAGACCCTGATCTCGGTGGGCGGTTGGACCGAGACCGGCGGCTACTTCGACGACAGCGGTTCCCGGGTGAACACCGGCGGCTTCTACTCGCTGACCGTCAACCCGGACGGCAGCGTCAACCAGGCCGGCATCGACACCTTCGCCGCGTCGTCCGTGGACTTCATCCGCAAGTACGGCTTCAACGGCGTCGACATCGACTACGAGTACCCGACCTCGATGAAGGACGCCGGCAACCCGCTGGACTGGCAGCTCGCGAACGCCAAACGCGGTTCGCTGGCCAAGGGTTACGCGGCGCTGATGAAGACGCTGCGCGAGAACCTGGACCGGGCGGGCGCCGCCGACGGCAGGCACTACCTGCTCTCGGTCGCGGCCCCGTCGTCCGGCTACCTGCTGCGCGGCATGGAGACGTTCCAGGTGACCCAGTACCTGGACTACGTCAACATCATGTCGTACGACCTGCACGGCGCCTGGAACAAGTACGTCGGCCCGAACGCCTCGCTCTACGACGACGGCAAGGACGCCGAGCTGGCGGCCGCCAACGTCTACGGCACCTCGCAGTACGGCGGCATCGGCTACCTCAACGCGGACTGGGCGTACCACTACTTCCGCGGCGCGATGCCGGGCGGCCGGATCAACGTCGGCCTGCCGTACTACACCCGCGGCTTCAAGAACGTCTCCGGCGGCACGAACGGCCTCTGGGGCACCGCCTCCGCGGCGACCTGCCCGGTCGGCTCGGGCCTGACCTCGTGCGGTGACGGCGCGGTCGGCATCGACAACATCTGGAACGACAAGGACGACGCGGGCAAGGAGTCCCCGGCCGGGTCGAACCCGATGTGGCACGCGAAGAACCTGGAGAAGGGCATCCTGCCCGACTACCTCGCCAAGTACGGCGTGGCGGACACCGCGCTGCAGGGCACCTACAGCCGCAACTACAGCGACAGCCTGGTCGCGCCGTGGCTGTGGAACGACACCAAGAAGGTGTTCCTCTCCACCGAGGACGAGCAGTCGGTGGGCGCGAAGGCGGACTACATCGTCAACCAGGGCGCCGGCGGCGCGATGATCTGGGAGCTCGCGGGCGACTACAAGTGGGACCCGGCGGCCAACGGCGGCAAGGGCGAGTACGTGCCCGGGTCGACGCTGACCTCGCTGATGTACGACAAGTTCAAGGCGGCGTCGCCGTACGGCGCGGTCCGTTCGACGGTCGCGCTGCCGCAGCAGACCCTGCCGATCGACGTGTCGTTCACCAACTTCGCGCTGGGCGACTCGAACTACCCGATCAACCCGAAGATCCACATCGTCAACAACTCGACGGTGACCCTGCCGGGCGGCACGGAGTTCCAGTTCGACTACTCCAACTCGGCGCCGGGCAACGCCAAGGACCAGTCCGGCTTCGGCCTCCAGGTGATCCGCCAGGACAACCCGGGCCCGGGCAACGCCGGCGGTCTGAAGGGCACCTACAACCGGGTGTCGGTCAAGCTGCCCGGCTGGCAGTCGCTGGCCCCGGGCGCTTCGGTGGACATGGACTTCGTCTACTACCTGCCGGTGTCGACGCCGTCGAACTGGACGGTCAACGTGGGCGGGACGCTGTACGGGATCAAGGGTGACCTGACCCGGGGCGCGGTGGACGGGGGTGGCCAGACGCCGACGCCCACCCCGACGGTGACGCCGACCTCGACCCCGACGGCCACGCCCACCGCCACGGCCACGCCGACCTCGACTCCGACCGCTACGGCTTCCCCGACGGCGACCGCGACGCCCACCGCCACGCCGACGGCGACCGCGACGCCCACCGCCACCCCGACCGGGGGCGCCTGCACGGGCGCGCCGGGCTGGGACGCGGGCACCACGTACGCCTCGACCACCAAGGTGTCGTGGAAGGGCCACTACTACCAGAACAAGTGGTGGACCAAGGGCGACGACCCCGCGGCGAGCGGCGCGTGGGGCGTCTGGAGCGACCTCGGCGCCTGCTGACGACAGCGGCCCGCCGGGGTGACGGACGGCGGTGGCGGTGCACCCGGTCGGGGGGTGTGCCGCCACCGCCTCTTCGTCCTTAGGCCTCGACCTTGAGGTCGCGCAGGAGCTTGGCGACGTGCCCGGTCGCCTTGACGTTGTAGAGGGCGTGCTCGACCTTGCCCTGCTCGTCCACGATCACGGTGGAGCGGATGACGCCGGTGACGGTCTTGCCGTACAGCTTCTTCTCGCCGAACGCGCCGTAGGCCGTCAGCACCTCCTTGTCCGGGTCGGACAGCAGGGTGACCTTGAGGTCCTCGGTCTCGCGGAACTTGCCGAGCTTCTCCGGCTTGTCCGGCGAGATGCCGATGACGTCGTAGCCGGCGCCCGCGAAGGCCTCCAGGTTGTCGGTGAAGTCGCAGGCCTGCTTGGTGCAGCCGGGGGTGAGGGCGGCCGGGTAGAAGTAGACGATCACCTTGCGGCCGAGGTGGTCGGCCAGCGAGACCTGCTTGCCGTCGGCGTCGGGCAGGGTGAAGGCGGGCGCGTTGTCGCCGGGCTGGAGACGCTCACTCACGGTCTGACTCTCCTGTTGCGTGGACGGGGTCGTACCACGGCAAACTTACCTCTGATGGTGGGTGGGGCCGCGCGGCGCTGCCCGGCAACTGACAGACTGGGTCAGTCGCACAGGACAGCATCAGTGAAGTGAATGGGGTGGCCCGAGTGGGCGAGGCGAGCACGCAGGACAAGTCGGCGCGGACGACCGCCCAGATCGAGGCGGACATCGCCCGGACCCGCACCAAGCTGGCGGAGACCCTCGACGAGCTCGCCATGCGCGTCCACCCGACGACGATCAGTGCCCAGGTGAAGGCCAAGGCCGTCGCCGCGGTCGAGGAGAAGACGGCCCGCGCTTACGTGGCGGCCAACGGCGCGGTGGAGAAGCTGCGGGCGCAGTTCGTGGACGAGAAGGGGCAGCCGCGCAAGGAGCGGATCGTTCCGGTGGCGCTGGTCGGCGTGGGCGTGGTGCTGCTGCTGGCCTCGGCGCGGAAGCGCCGCAAGGGCTGAGCGGAGTTCGTCGACGGGCCGGGCGCGGTTGAGCGCCCGGCCTTCCGCATGCCGGGCCAGCGTCACGCCGTCCGCCCGGGGGCGGTACCTTCGGGATCGTGAGTACGAACGACGAACCGACCGCCAGGACCACCCTCGACGTGCCCCGGCACGACCGCCTGGGCGAGAAGCTCCCGATCAGGATGCTGCACGACCGCGTCCTGGTGAAGCTGGACAGCGGTGAGGGCGAGCGCCACTCCACCGGCGGGATCATCATCCCGGCCACCGCGGAGCTGTCGAAGCGGTGCGCGTGGGCGGAGGCCGTCGCGGTGGGCCAGAGCGTGCGCGCGGTGGAGCCGGGTGACCGCGTCCTGTACGACCCGGAGGACAAGCTGGAGGTGGAGGTCCGCGGCGCCACCTACGTGCTGCTGCGCGAGCGCGACCTGCACGCCGTCGCGGCGATGCGCTTCGGTGACACCGAGGGCTCGACCGGCCTCTACCTGTGAGGCTTCCGAGACCCTGGAAGCGTGCGGGGAGGCGTCCGGCCGTGGTGCGGCTGCGCTACTTCTTCGAGGCGGGCGTCGACGTGCCGCTGTGGCCCGACGACGTCGACAGTCCGTACGGGCACCCGATCGAGCTCGACCGGCTGCCGATCGGTGCGGAGCTCGCGGCGGAGCTGGGCGGGCTGTCCGACTGGTTCCAGTCCTCGATCGACTGGGACTACCCGCCGGACCCGTCCCCGTGGCCGGCGGAGGAGAAGGCGCGCTTCAACGCCCGCGCCCGGGCGGCCCTGGACGCGTTGCGCCGGGAGCTCGGTGCGGGCTGGGAGGTCGAGGACCGGTTCCGGCCGGTGGACTGACGCGTCCCGGCCGTGGATTGTCGGTGCCGGGCGGTACGGTCCGGGCATGACGACGCGTGTGCCGGTGATCGGGGACGACGAGCGGCGGGCCCGGGTGGGGTGGCGGCACCTGCTGGCGCCGTCCGCCCGCGTGGCGTGGGTGGAGGAGGCGGCGGACGCGGTCGTCGGGCTGCACGCGACGGACGCCGCGACGGTGTACCTGTCGGCGTGCGCCCGGTTGCTGGAGCCGTCGGCGGCCGAGGTGGAGCGGGCGCTCTACGAGGACGTCTCGCTGGTGAAGCTGCTGTCGATGCGGCGGACGATATTCGCCGTGACGGAGGAGTTCGCGCCGTACGTGAGTTCGTCGACGGCGCGGGCGATCGCCGCGAAGGAGCGGGCGACGCTGCTGAAGCACCTGCGGGACCACGCCGAGGGCTGGGACGAGGCCCGGCTGGCGGCGGCGGAGCGCGCGGTGCTGGCCGCGCTGGCGCGCCGTGGCGAGGCGACGACGCAGCAACTCGGCGAGGACGTGCCGGAGTTGCGCGAGCAGATGCTGATGTCGGCGGGCAAGCCGTACGAGGCCAAGCAGAGCGTCGGCAGCCGGCTGCTGCGGCTGCTGGCGGCGGACGGGCACGTGCGGCGCGGCCGTCCGCGGGGGTCGTGGCTGAGCAGCAGCTACCCGTGGGCGCCGGTGCCGCAGTGGCCGGACGTGCCGGTGCGGGAGGCGAAGGCGGAGGTGGCGCGGCGCTGGCTGGCCTCGTACGGGCCGGCCACGGTCGAGGACGTGAAGTGGTGGACGGGCTGGACGCTGGGGGACACCCGCAAGGCGCTGGCGGACGTCGGAGCCGAGGCGGTGGAGCTGTCCGGCGGGGTGCCCGCACTGGTCCTGCCGGGGGACGCGGAGCCGGTGGGCGGGCCGGAGCCGTGGGCGGCGCTGTTGCCGGGGCTGGATCCGACGGTGATGGGCTGGCGCGGGCGGGACTGGTACCTGCGGCCGGAGGACGTCCCGGCGTTGTTCGACCGGGCGGGGAACGCCGGTCCGACGGTGTGGTGGTGCGGCCGGGTGGTCGGCGGCTGGGCGCAGCGGGCCGACGGTGAGCTGGTGTGGCGGTTGTTCGGGGACGTCGGGGCGGAGGCGGAGACGGCGATCGCGGGGGAGGCGGCGCGGTTGGCGGGTTGGCTGGGGGAGGTGCGGGTGACGCCGCGGTTCCGGACGCCGTTGGAGCGGGAGTTGGTGGCGGGGTAGCGGCGGTGGGCCGGAGCCGTCCGCGTCACGGCGCCGCGGGCTGTGTCGCCGCGCCCGTGGGCGGCGCGGTGGCGGAGGCCGGAGGCGTGGGCTTGGGCTGGTGCGTCTGGCTGGGGCGGGGGGTGGCGCTCGGCTGGTCCTGGGTGGGGGTGGGTGCGGGCGCCTGGGGGCTGGGTGCGGCGGGGCCGGGTGTCGGCTCGCCGGGGGTGGCCGTGGGCCGGGCCGGTGCGGCGGCGGTGGGGGTGGGTGCGGGCGCGGTGCCGGGGGGCGTGGCGCCGGGGGTGGGAGTGGTGCCGGGGCTGGGCGTGGTGCTCGCGGGGGCGCTGCTGGTGGGCCAGTTGTACTGGCCGCCGCCGTTGCCGTGTCCGGTCTGGAGGTCGAAGTGCTTGACCTCGGTGCCGTCGAGGGCGTCGGTCATGTAGGCGGTCCAGATCTTGGTGGGGAAGGTGCCGCCGTTGATCCGGGTGAGGCCGGCGGTGCCGGCCAGCGGCTCCTTGGCGTGGGTCTTCGGGTTCTCCCGGAACAGGCCGACGGTGGTGGTGAGTTGGGGGGTGAATCCGGCGAACCAGGCGGAGAGGTTGGAGTCGGTGGTGCCGGTCTTGCCGGCGGCGGGCCGGCCGAGGTCGAGGGCGGCGTTGCCGGTGCCGCGGGTGACGACGTCGCGCAGGACGTCGGTGACGGTGTCGGCGGTCTGCCGGTCGAGGGCGTCGGTGGCGGCGTGGTCCGGCATCTTGGGTACGTCGATGGATCCGGAGCCGGTGTTGAGGCGTTCGAGTTTGAGCACGGACCACGGGGTGTGCGCCTGGCCGTGGTTGGCGAGGGCGGCGTAGACGCCGGCCAGGTCGAGGGCGCTGGGGGTGGCGGTGCCGAGGGTCATCGAGGTGTTGGACGGGTCCATGCCGGGGACGTTGTCGGGGATGCCGAGCTTGACGGCGGTGTCGCGGACGCGGGCGAGTCCGGCGTCGACGCCCTCCTGCGCGTACACGGAGTTGACGGACTTCACCATGGCGTAGCGCAGCGTGATGTTGCCGTAGTCGATGTCGTCCTCGTTGGGCGGTGCGTACGGGGTGGGGCCGCCGGTGACGTGGCGTTCGCTGGTGCCGTCGTAGCGGGTGTCGGGGGTGATCGGGTGGCCGTCGGGGGCGTGCTGGGCGAGGAGGCCGGCGGCGAGGTCGATGGGCTTGAAGGTGGAGCCGATCTGGTTGTCCTGGCGCAGCGCGTCGTTGTAGGGCTGTTTGGCGTAGTCGGGTCCGCCGTAGACGGCGACGACGCGGCCGGTGGCGGGTTCGACGGAGGCGCCGGCGACGCGGACGTCGGTGTCGGTGGTGGGTCGGCTCTTGGGGTCGAGTTCGTCGGTGAGTTCCTGTTGGACGGCCTTGGTGAAGGCGTCCTGCTTGGGCCTGTCGAAGGTGGTGGTGATGCGCCAGCCGCCGGCCTTGAGGGTGGCGGCGTCGATGATGCCGGCGGAGGTGAGGTAGTCGTCGGCGACGCCGACGAGGTAGCCGGCCTGTCCGGAGAGTCCGGTGGTGGGCTGGGGGTCGATGGGTTCGGGGAAGGTCTCGGCGGCGCGGTCGGCGGCGCTGAGGAAGCCGAGTTGGACCATGCCGTCGAGGGTGTAGTTCCAGCGGGCGATGGCCTTGTCGCGGTTGGCGGGCTTGGCGGTCTTGACGTCGTAGGAGCTGGGAGCCTGGAGGAGCGCGGCGAGGTAGGCGCCCTGGGCGGGGGTGAGTTCGGAGACGTCGGTGCCGTAATAGGCGTGGGCGGCGCTCTGGATGCCGTAGGCGCCGCGGCCGAAGTAGCTGCTGTTGAGGTAGCCGGCCAGGATCTCGTTCTTGTCGCGCTGCTGGTCGACCTTGAGGGCGATGAACAGTTCGCGGCCCTTGCGGGCGATGGTCTGGTCCTGGGTCAGGTAGTAGTTCTTGACGTACTGCTGGGTGATGGTGGAGCCGCCTTGCGTGCCCTTGCCGATGAG
Organism: Kitasatospora sp. NPDC057936; assembly: GCF_042887525.1. Lineage (NCBI taxonomy): Bacteria > Bacillati > Actinomycetota > Actinomycetes > Kitasatosporales > Streptomycetaceae > Kitasatospora > Kitasatospora sp. NPDC057936. The sequence continues at coordinate 15,492 of NZ_JBHVPD010000013.1, read as the reverse complement.
GGTGTTCCAGCCGGCGCGAAGCATGCCCTTCAGGTCGATGCCGCGGTTCTGGTAGAAGGTGCGGTCCTCGGCGGAGACGACGGCGTGCTGGGTGTCGAGCGGGATCTTGTCGATGGTGACGTCGGTGCGGTTGACGGCGCCGGTGCGGGCGATCTCGGTGGCGCCGTCGGAGTAGAGGTAGATGTTGTTCTGGGCGACGGCGTGGGCGTTGGGGTCGGGCACCGGGACGATGACGTAGAGCACGGCGAAGGCGGCGACGGCGGTCATCAGCAGGGTGACGACGGTGCCGAGGACGACTCGCCAGGTGGGCAGGAGTCGGCGCCAGAGCGGGAGGGCGCGGCGGGCCTGGCGTCGCAGGGCCCGTTTGGCCTGGCGGCGGGTGCTCACGGTCATGCCGAGATTATGTGCTATTTGACTGGCGCTCAGGTGTCGTCGGCCTCTGGCGGGCGTGTGCTCGCGGCGAGTTCGTCGGGCGCGGGGGTGATGGGAGCCCGGTCCGGGGGTCGGTCAGGGCGCCGGTGAAAACCGGGTGCGGGGCTCGGGGCCCGGCGGTACGGTGAAAGGTGCAAACCACATAGCGCACCCGGTTCTGGCAGCTCCGCCCGATCGGCCCGGTACCCCCGGGTCCGGCAGGTCGGAGCCACTGGGGCGTGCGCGGACGCCTGCGGGCCGTCCTGTGCCCGTATTTGTCGACAAGGAGACAATATGCCGAATGCGCCCGGGCTCTACGCCGCCGTCGCGCGCGGATCCTTCCGCCGCTACTCCACCTACCGGGCCGCCACCCTGGCCGGCACCTTCACCAACACCGTCTTCGGCATCATCCTGGCCTCCTCCTTCCTCGCCCTCTGGCAGGCCCGCCCCAGCCTCGGGGGCTACGACCAGAGCCAGGCCGTCACCTACATCTGGGTCAGCCAGTCCCTGCTGGTCACCGTCGCCGTGTGGGGCGGCGGCTTCCAGGACGACGTCCAGGACCGCTTCCGCAGCGGGGACATCGCCGTCGACCTCTACCGTCCGGTCGACTTCCAGGGCTGGTGGCTGGCCACCGACCTCGGCCGGGCCGCCTTCCAGCTGCTCGTCCGCGGCACCGTGCCGCTGCTGGTCGGCGGGCTGGTCTTCCGGATCCGGCTGCCCGAACACCCGCTGACCTGGGCGGTCTTCCTGCTCTCTGCGCTGCTCGCGACCGTGGTCAGCTTCGGGCTGCGCTTCCTCGTCTCGATCACCGGCTTCTGGCTGCACGACTCGGAGGGGGTGCGCTCGGTGATGCTCGTCGTCTCGATGTTCTTCTCCGGGATGCTGCTGCCGATCGCGCTCTTCCCCGGCCCGCTCGGCACGCTCGCGCACGTCCTGCCGTGGGCGGCGCTGATCCAGGCGCCGACGGACGTCTTCCTGGAGCGCCGCACCGGCGCCGGCCTGCTCGGCCCGCTCGGCTTCCAGCTCGCCTGGGCCGTCGTGCTGCTCGCCGCCGGCCGCGCGGCCCAGCTGCTGGCGACCCGCCGGGTGGTGGTCCAGGGTGGCTGAGACCCTCGCACCCGCCGTACCCCGGGACGGCCTGGCCGTCCGCACCGCCTGGGCCGTCCGCTCCTGGTGGATGTGCGCCTCGATGTGGATGCGCTCGACGATGGCCTACCGGGCGTCGTTCGCGCTGAACCTCGGCGCGAGCCTCGTCACGCACTCGCTCGACTTCGTCGTCCTGGTGCTGATGTTCCGCCACACGAACCAGCTCGGCGGCTGGACCCTGCCCGAGCTGGCCTTCCTCTACGCCACCGCCACCTTCTCGCTCGGCGTCGCCAACCTGCTGGTCGGCTCGGTCGACGGCCTCGGCCAGCGGATCGTCAACGGCACGCTGGACACCATGCTCATCCGGCCCGCCCCGGCCCTCGCCCAGCTGTGCGCCGAGCGCTTCTCGCTGCGCCGCCTCGGCCGCCCGGTCCAGGCACTCGTCGTGCTCGTCTGGTCGCTGGCCGAGCTGCACGTGACGTGGACCTGGGACCGCGTGCTGCTGGTGCCCGTCCTGCTGGTGTGCGGCTGCGTCATCTTCGGCGCGATCTGGATCGGCACGGCGACCGTCCAGTTCTGGTGGGGCGAGGCCAAGGAGATCCAGAACTCCGTCACCTACGGCGGCGCCACGCTGCTCCACTACCCGCCGACGATCTTCGCGAAGGAGCTCGTCGCCGGCGTCGTCTTCGGCGTCCCGCTGGCCTTCGTCAACTGGCTGCCCACGCTGCGCATCCTCGATCGCCCGGACCCGCTCGGCCTGCCCACCGCGTTCCAGTACGCCTCCCCGGTGGCCGCCGCGCTCTGCACCGCCGCCGCCGGCCTCGCCTGGCGCGCCGGGCTGCGGGCGTACCGCGGGACCGGCAGCTGAACCCCACCACTTCGTAAGGAACTCCCCATGGCACTGATCGAACTCGAAGACGTCCGCCGCACCTTCACCGTCCGGGCCCGCACCGGCCGGTTCAGCCGGGTGAAGCGCGAGGTGCGCGCGGTGGACGGGCTCACCTTCGCCGTCGAGGCCGGCGAGTGCGTCGGCTACATCGGCCCGAACGGGGCCGGCAAGTCGACCACCATCAAGATGCTCACCGGCATCCTCGTCCCCAGCGGCGGGCGGCTGCGCGTCGCCGGGGTGGACCCGGCCCGCGAGCGCGTCGCGCTGGCCCGCCGGATCGGCGTGGTCTTCGGCCAGCGCACCACGCTCTGGTGGGACCTCCCGCTGCGCGACTCCTTCGAACTCGCCCGCCGGATCTACCGGATCCCCGATCCGAGGTACCGCGAGAACCTCGCCCGCTGCGTCGAACTCCTCGACCTGGCGGCGCTGCTGGACACCCCCGTGCGCCAGCTCTCGCTCGGCCAGCGGATGCGCGGCGACCTCGCCGCCGCGCTCCTGCACGACCCGCAGGTGCTGTACCTGGACGAGCCGACCATCGGCCTGGACGTGGTCAGCAAGAGCAGGGTGCGCGAGTTCCTCCGCGAGGTGAACCGCGACCGCGGCACGACCGTCCTGCTCACCACCCACGACCTGACCGACATCGAGCAGCTCTGCGACCGGGTGATGGTCATCGACCACGGCCGGGTCGTCTACGACGGCGGGCTGGCCGGCCTGCACGACGCGGGGGAGAGCGAGCGGACGCTGGTCGTCGACCTCGCCGAGGCCCGCCCGCCGATCGAGGTGCCCGGCACGCGGGTGGTCAGGGTCGAGGGCCCGCGGCAGTGGCTGGCCTTCCCCGCGAAGGAGAGCGCCGCGCCGCTCGTCGCGGCGGTGGCGGCGCGGTACCCGCTGGTGGACCTGTCGGTGCGAGAGCCGGCGATCGAGGACGTGATCGCGCGGATGTACGCGGAGGTCGCGATCGGCTGAGAGCGGTTGAGAGTGACTGAGGGCGGCTGAGAACGGCCGGGATCTCGCAGGGTGAACCGCCGGCCGTCCGGTTGACCGCCGTCGCCCGTCCGGGGAGTTCCGTGACTCCCCGGCGGGTGCGCGGGTTGAGCCTGCGTCGACGTGCGCACCACGCACCGCGCACGGCGGACCCGATCGCCCACCGCACACCCCGACCGCCCACCGCACCGAGCACCCGAGGGGCAGCACGACCCGATGACCGGACCCGACGTGACCGTGGTGGTCGCGGTCTACAACACCATGCCCTACCTCACCGCCTGCCTGGACTCGCTGGTCGCCCAGACCCTCGCCCCCGGCCGGTTCGAGGTCGTGGTCGTCGACGACGGCTCCACGGACGGCGGCGAGGCCGTGCTGGACGACTACGCGGCCCGCCACCCCGGCCTCTTCCAGGTGGTGCACCAGCGCAACTCCGGCGGCCCGGCCGCCCCCACCAACCGGGCCCTGGCGTTGGCCCGCGGCCGCTACGTGCTGTTCCTCGGCGCGGACGACTGGCTCGGCGGCGAGGCCCTGGAGCGGCTGGTGACGGCGGCCGATGCGTGGGATTCGGACGTCGTCGTGCCCAAGCACGTCGGGGTGAACGGCCGGCTGGTGCCGCAGGGGATCTTCCACGCCAGCGCCGAGTCCGTCGGCTTCGCCGACTCGGCGCTCGCCTGGGCCCTGTCCGACACCAAGCTGTTCCGCCTCGACCTCATCCGGCGGCACGGGCTCTGCCGCGACGAGGGGCTGAAGGTCTTCTCCGACCAGCCGTTCACCCTGGAGGCCTGCCTGCGGGCCGGGCGCGTCTCCGTCCTCGCCGACTACGACTGCTACTTCCTCGTGCTGCGCGAGGACCGCGGCAACGTCACCGAGCGCGCCTCCGTCCTGGACCGGCTGCGCGGCATCGCCGCCCTCCAGCAGGTCGCGGCCGACCTCGCCGAACCGGGGGAGGAACTCGACGCGATCCGCGCCCGCAGCTTCGCGTGGGACGTGCCGCGCCTGCTCCGGGACGGCTTCCTGCTCCTCGACGACGACGTGCAGCACCGCGTCTGCGCCGAGGTCGGCCGCCTGGTCGACTGCTTCGGCGCCCGCGAGGTCTTCCACCGGCTGCCCGTCCCGGACCGGCTGCGCCTCGAACTGGCCGCCGCCGGACGGCCGGAGGCGCTGCGCGACCTGATCCGCTACGAGGCGGCGCACGGCGAGCCGCCGGCGGTCGTCGAGGGCCGCCGCCACTACGCCGGCTACCCGGCCTTCCGGGACGGCCAACTCGGGCTGCCCGACGAGCTGTTCCTCCTGCGAGAGACGGCCGAGACGGCGGACCCTGCGCCACCGCCGCCCAACCTCGCCCAGCAGCTGTGGCGCGGCATCGTCCCGGAGCACCTGCGCCGCGGCCTGCGGCGCTCTCCGGTGTGGCGCCGGCTGGCCAACTCGGTGAACGGAGGCCGGGGATGAGCGGGACCGGGCAGGGCGGAACGGGGCAGGGCGGGCTGGACGTCTGCGTGGTCGGCCTGGGCAAGCTCGGCCTGCCGCTGGCCGTGCAGTTCGCGCTCAAGGGCCACCGGGTGACGGGCGCCGACATCGCGCCCCGGGTGGTCCGGTCCGTCAACCGGGGAGTGCCTCCGTTCCCCCGTGAGGAGGGTTTGGACGAGGCCCTGAAACGGGTCGTCGCCGAGGGGCTGTTGACCGCGACGACCGACACCACCACCGCCGTCGCCGGGGCGGAGGCCGTCGTCCTGGTGGTCCCCCTCGTCACCGCGGCCGACGGCACGCCGGACTTCGCCCTGCTCGACGCCGCCACCGACGCCGTCGCCGCCGGGCTGCGCCGGGGCACGCTCGTCAGCTACGAGACGACGCTCCCGGTCGGCGTCACCCGCGGCCGCTGGGCGCCCCGCCTCGCGGCCGGCTCCGGGCTGGCCGCCGGGGCGGACTTCGCCCTGGTCTTCAGTCCGGAGCGGGTGCGCACCGGCCGGGTCTTCGCCGACCTGCGGCGCTACCCCAAGCTGGTCGGCGGCGTCGACGCGGCGTCCACCCGGCGCGGCGCCGAGTTCTACCGCGCCGTGCTGGACTTCGACCCGCGCCCCGACCTGCCCCGGCCCAACGGCGTCTGGGAGCTGGCCTCGGCGGAGGCGGCCGAGTTCGCCAAGCTCGCCGAGACGACGTACCGGGACGTCAACATCGCGCTGGCCAACCAGTTCGCGCGGTACGCGGACCGGATCGGCGTCGACTTCGCGGCCGTCGCCGACGCGTGCAACTCGCAGCCGTACAGCCACCTGCACCGGCCGGGCATCGCGGTCGGCGGGCACTGCATCCCGGTCTACCCGCGGCTGTACCTGTGGAACGACCCGACGGCGACGGTCGTCCGGGCCGCGCGCGCGGCCAACCTGGAGATGCCCGGGTACGCGGTCGGGCTGCTGGACGGCGCGCTCGCGGGCGGCGTGGCCGGGCAGGGCGTGCTGGTGCTCGGCGCGTCGTACCGGGGCGGCGTCAAGGAGACGGCGTACTCGGGGGTGTTCCCGCTGGTCGAGGCGCTGGCGGCGGCGGGTGCGCGGCCGTACGTCGCCGATCCGCTGTACGACGGGGACGAACTGACGGCGCTCGGGCTGCCCCCGCACGCCGGGGAGCCGGTGGCGGCGGCGGTGCTGCAGGCGGACCACCCGGAGTACCGGGAGCTGGGGCCGGAGAACCTGCCGGGGGTGCGGGTGCTGCTGGACGGGCGGCGGTGCACGGATCCGGAGCGGTGGGCGGCACCGGGGGTGCGGCGGATCGTGCTGGGCGGGGCGTGAGGGGGCCGGGTGGGGCGTGAGGGGGCCGGGCGGGGTGTGAGCTCAGCCGTCGGGGGCGCGTGATCGCGGGGCGCGCCCCCGCTCGCGCTGCCCAGCGGGCAGACTGGCGGGGTGAGCGACGAAGCCTTCAGCGGGACCGGCCCCGGGGTCAGGTTCACCGCGGCCGATGAGGAGAAGAGACGCGGCGTCCGCCGGATGAAGACCATCGCGACCGGCCTGCTGGCCTTCGCGACCCTGGTCTTCGCCCTGTCCACGTGGGCCAAGGCGGCCGGCGCGGGCGCCTGGGCCGGGTACGTGGCCGCCGCCGCGGAGGCGGGCATGGTCGGCGCGCTGGCCGACTGGTTCGCGGTGACGGCGCTGTTCCGCCGCCCGTTCGGCCTGCCGATCCCGCACACCGCGATCATCCCGACGAAGAAGGACGCGTTCGGCCGCTCGCTCGGCGACTTCGTCGGGGAGAACTTCCTCTCCGGCCAGGTGGTCCGCGGCCGGCTCGCCGCCCTCGGCATCGGCCGCCGGCTGGGGGAGTGGCTGGCCGCGCCGGGCAGCGCCGAGCGGGTCACCAAGGAGGCGTCGGCGGCGCTGCGCGGCGTGCTCGCGGTGCTGCGCGACGACGACGTGCAGGCGGTCGTCGGCGAGGCGGTCACCAGGCGGGCGGCGGCCACGTCGGTGGCCGAACCGATGGGCCGGATGCTGGGCAAGGTGGTCGCGGACGGCGGGCACCACGGCGTGGTCGACCTGGTGGCCGTCCGCGCGCACGGCTGGCTGACGGCCAACCACGAGGAGGTCGTGCAGCGGGTCACCCAGAAGACGCCGGGCTGGACGCCGAAGTTCATCGACCACCAGGTCGGCGAGCGGGTCTACAAGGAGCTGATGCGGTTCGTCACCGACATCAGGGACGACCAGGACCACCCGGCCCGCGGCGCGATCGACAAGTTCCTCGCCGACTTCGCCACCGAGCTCCAGACGGACCCGGAGACCATCGCCCGGGTCGAGCGGGCCAAGGTCGAGATGCTCGCCCGCCCCGAGGTGCAGGACCTGATCGCCTCCACCTGGGCGGCCGTCCGCACGCTGGTGCTGAACGCGGCGGAGGACGAGGACAGCGAACTGCGCCGGCGCATCCGCGACGGCGTGCGGCGCCTCGGCGCACGCCTGGCCACGGACGCCAAGCTCCAGGCCAAGGTGGACGGCTGGCTCCAGGACGCGGCCCGGTACCTGGTCGACACGTACCGCACGGAGATCACCTCGCTGATCTCCGAGACGGTGGCGGGCTGGGACGCCGACGACGCGTCGCGCAAGATCGAGGCCAACGTGGGCCGCGACCTGCAGTTCATCCGCATCAACGGCACGGTGGTCGGAGCCCTGGCCGGCCTGCTGATCCACACGGTGGCGGTGTCCCTGGGCGGCTGACCGGGGACCTTCCCGCGCTCCGCCCAGGCCCCGTGCCTCTCCTCGGCTCCAACCTCGCGTTCCTCTTCCCCCTCACCTCGGTCTCCCCGCAGCCCTCCGGCCCTTCCCGCCGACGGCCCCCTATCCTTGGCGACACAGCGAACGCGCGTAGAGCAGCAGGAAAGAAGGGAACGACCGTGGTCCAGCCGGACGGAAGTCGGATCGGAAACCCCACCGGGGCCCGGGGCATCGAGGCGTTCATCGCCGGCATGCCCAAGGCGGAACTGCACGTCCACCACGTCGGCTCGGCCTCGCCGCGGGTCGTCGCCGAACTGGCCGCCCGCCACGCCGGGCAGTCGAAGGTGCCGGCCGATCCGGCGGCGCTCGCCGAGTACTTCACCTTCACCGACTTCGCGCACTTCATCGAGGTGTACCTGAGCGTCGTGGACCTGGTCCGCGATGCCGAGGACGTCCGCTCGCTCACCTACGGCGTCGCCGAGGACATGGCGCGCCAGAACATCCGGTACGCCGAGCTGACGATCACCCCGTATTCCTCGGTGAAGCGCGGCATCCCGGAGGTCGCCTTCATGGAGGCGATCGAGGACGCCCGCTTGCGCGCCGAGAAGGAGCTCGGCGTCGTGCTGCGCTGGTGCTTCGACATTCCGGGCGAGGCGGGCCTGGAGGCCGCCGAGGTCACCGCGCGGCTCGCGACGGAGCTGGCGCCGGAGGGCCTGGTGAGCTTCGGCCTGGGCGGTCCGGAGATCGGTGTGCCGCGCCCGCAGTTCAAGCCGTACTTCGACCGGGCGCGCGCGGCCGGTCTGCGCTCCGTCCCGCACGCCGGTGAGACGACCGGCCCGGAGACGGTGTGGGACGCGCTCCGGGTGCTGGGCGCCGAGCGGATCGGCCACGGCACGCAGTCCGTGAAGGACCCGGCGCTGCTGGACTACCTGGGCGAGCACCGGATCCCGCTGGAGGTCTGCCCGACCTCGAACATCGCCACGCGCGCGGTGGAGCGGATCGAGGACCACCCGATCAAGCAGATGGTGGACGCCGGGCTGCTGGTCACGATCAACAGCGACGACCCGCCGATGTTCGGCACGGACCTGAACACCGAGTACGCGGTGGCGGCGCGGCTGCTGGGCCTGGACGAGGCGGGCGTGGCCGGGCTGGCGCGCAACGCGGTGGAGGCGTCGTTCCTGGACCAGGCCGGCAAGGCGCGGCTGGCCGGCGAGATCGACGCGTACCTGGCGGGGTGGCAGGGCTAGTTCCCCGCGTTCTCCCTGCGTTTCCCCTGGTGAACCGCCCCGTCGGCCTCGGTCGGCGGGGCGGTTCCGCGTTGTTCGGCGCCATGTTTCCGGGGGTGGTGCTTACATGGCGCCAAAGTGGTGCCATTAATCGCTCGACATGGCGCCACCCCCGTGCCATAGTTGAGCCATGGACCTCACGCCGTACGTCGAAAACCTTCGGAACGAGCTCGCGGTGGCCGCGGGCACGGGCGGGGAAGAAGCCCGTGCGCTGGCCGAGCGGCTGACGCTGCCGCTGGAGTCGGCCGTGCGGCTCACGCTGCTCAACGCCCTGTCGGCCGCCACGAGTGAGATCACCCGTGAGCTCGCGCCGGGCTCGGTGGACGTGCGGCTGCGCGGCACGAACCCCGAGTTCGTGGTGAGCGTGCCGCCGAGCAGTGACGCCTTCCCGCACGAGGTGGAGCCGGTCGCGCCGCCGATGGCGCCATCACTGGCGCCACTGGCGCCGCCCGTGGCGTCGGAGTCGGACGAGGGCGGCACTGCCCGGATCAATTTCAGACTCCCGGCCCACCTCAAGACGAGGGCCGAGGATGCCGCCGGGCAGGAGGGCCTGTCGCTCAACGCCTGGCTGGTCCGGGTCGTGGCGGGCGCGCTGGAGGGCGGCGAGCCGGTCGCGAGGCCGGCCGTCCAGCCCCAGCCGCAGTCCCGGCGCGGCCGGGGGCAAGGGTTCACCGGCTGGGTCCGGTAACGCTTCTCCGCACCACCCGTACGGCCTGCACTGCTTCACACCATCAACGTCACCCCCGCTCCGACCAGCGGGAACAGCCTTCGAAGCCAAGAGGACGGGACAGCCATGCCCACGTACGAGACCAACGGCCCGATCACCGCCGTCATCGAGTTCGACATCGCCTCGGTGCGGATCCGCGCCGGCAAGCGCACCGACGTCGTCGCCGAGGTGACGCCGTCCAACTCCGCCGTCGAGCTGGACGTCAAGGCCGCGCAGCAGACGAAGGTCGACTTCGCCGGGGGCCGGCTCACCCTGAAGGGCCCCCGCAAGCGCAACGTGTTCGGCCGCGTCGGCTCGGTCGACGTCCTGATCGAGCTGCCGGCCGGCTCGGAGGTCGACGGTGACGCCCCGCTGGCCACCTTCGTCACCGAGGGCCCGCTCGGCGACTGCCGGGTGAAGACCTCGCTCGGCCGGATCCACGTGGACAGCGCGGCGAACGTCTGGCTCAAGACGGACAGCGGGGACGTCCGGCTGGGCTCGGCCGACGGCGACGCGGAGGTCTCCGGCCTCGGCCGGATCGAGATCGGCACGGTGCTCGGCGCGCTGACGGTCAAGAACAGCACCGGCGACACCGAGGTCCGCGAGGTCCACGGGGAGCTCAAGGCCAACGCCTCCTTCGGCCGGATCGAGGTCGGCACCGCGCACGCCGGGGTGGACGCCAAGACGGCGCACGGCCCGATCCGGATCGGCCGGGTGGAGCGCGGCCTGGTGTCGCTGCAGACGGCCCTCGGGGAGCTGGAGGTCGGCATCGCGGAGGGCACGGCGGCCTGGCTGGACGTGCACAGCAAGCACGGCCGGCTGCGCAACGAGCTGGGCGCGACGGAGGGTCCGGGCGAGGCCCGCGAGACCGTCGAGGTCCGGGCGCAGACCGAAATGGGCGACATCACCGTCCGGCGGGCGTGATGGCGGCGATCTCGGCGGTCGGACTGACCAAGGCGTACGGGGAGAAGGTCGTGCTGGACGGCATCGACCTGGAGATCGCGGCGGGCACGGTGTTCGCCCTGCTGGGGCCGAACGGCGCCGGCAAGACGACGACGGTGGAGATCCTCTCCACACTGATTCCGGCGGACGGCGGGGTGGCCCGGGTGGCCGGGCACGACGTCGTCCGCGAGGGGGACGGAGTCCGGGCGGCGATCGGGGTCACCGGGCAGTTCTCGGCGGTGGACAACCTGCTGACGGCCGAGGAGAACCTGATGCTGATGGCGGACCTCAACCACCTCCGCCGTCGGGAGGGGCGGAGGCGGGCGGAGGAGCTGCTGCGGCGGTTCGACCTGACGGAGGCCGCGCGGAAGCCGGTGTCCACCTTCTCGGGCGGGATGAGGAGGAAGCTCGATCTGGCGATGACGCTGGTCGGGGATCCCCGGGTGATCTTCCTGGACGAGCCGACGACGGGGCTGGATCCCCGCAGCCGGCGCACGATGTGGGAGATCATCCGGGGGCTGGTGGCGGACCACGGGGTGACGGTCTTCCTCACCACGCAGTACCTGGAGGAGGCGGACCGACTCGCCGACCGGATAGCCGTGCTGGACGGTGGCCGGATCGTGGCGGAGGGCACGGCCGAGGAGCTCAAGCGGATCGTTCCGGGCGGGCGGATCCGGGTGCAGTTCGCGGACGCGGGCCAACTCGATGCGGCGGCGGAGCTGTTCGACTACGCGACGGCGGACGCCGAGGGGCTGCGCCTGGACATCCCGGGCGACAACTCGGTGGTCACGGTGAAGGCGGTGCTGGACGCGCTCGACAACGCGGGCGTGCGGGCGGAGTCGCTGGTCGTGGAGACGGCGGACCTGGACGACGTGTTCCTGACGCTGACGGGGGAGGGCGCGCGATGAGTGCGACGTACGTGATGAGCGACTCGCTCACGATGCTGCGGCGGAACCTGAAGCACGCGCTGCGGTACCCGGCGATGACGTTCTCGGTCGTGCTGATGCCGGTGATGATCCTGTCGCTGTTCAACTACGGGTTCGGCGGGGCGCTGGGCGCGGGGATCGGCGGTGGGAACTACATCGACTACGTGGCGCCGGGGATCGTGCTGATGACGGCGACGGCGGGGTCGGTGGCCACGGCGGTGGGCGTCTGCGTGGATATGACCGAGGGGATCGTCAACCGTTTCCGGACGATGGCGATATCGCGGTCGGCGTTCCTGGCCGGGCACGTGGTCGGGAGCGTCATCCAGACGATGGTCGCGCTGGTGCTGGTGATAGGCGCGGCGCTGGCGATGGGGTTCCGGCCGCACGCGGGGTTCGTGGAGTGGCTGGCGGCGGCGGGGCTACTGGGGTTCGTGACGCTGGCGCTGACGTGGATATCGGCGGGGATCGGGCTGGTGTCGAAGACGCCGGAGAGCGCGAGCAACACGCCGCTGCCGCTGACGTTCCTGCCGTTCATCGGGAGCGCGATCGTCCCGCCGGATTCCATGCCGACGGTGCTGAGGTGGTTCGCGGAGTACCAGCCGTTCACGCCGATCATCGAGACGCTGCGGGGGCTGCTGATGGGGACGGAGATCGGCAGCAGCGCGTGGAGTGCGCTGGCGTGGTGCACGGGCCTGACGGTGGTCGGGTTCGTGTGGTCGAAGAAGGTGTTCTACCGGAGGTGACGGGGGTATCGCCGGTACGGCCCGGGTGACGGAGACGTCACCCGGGCCGGGGGCGTTGCTACCAGCGGTCGATGCCCATGGTGTTGGCGGCGCTGTGGATGGCGTTGTAGTGGGGGATGGACATGTCCGACTTCTTGTCCTTGGGCGGGAGGTTCTTGTCCTTGGCGCGGAACTCGTCCCGGGCGGAGGCGAGGAGCGAGGTGCCGTAGGAGACGGGGACGTCGGGCTTGCCGTGGACGGGGTGGGACTTGGCGGCCGTCTGGCTGCCGGCGTTGGCGAGGATGTTGCGGGCCTGGTTGTAAGCGGCGGCCTTGACGGTGGAGGGGTTGCGGGTGGAGGAGGAGACGGAGGGGGTAGCGGAGGCCACCGGGGCAGCGACGACACCGAGGGCCGCGATGGTGGCGAGGGAGACGAGAACGTTTCGCATGGTCGTGTTCATGATGGCGTCGCTACCCCGTGGTTAGAGGTCGAACTCCCCGGATCGGATCGCAGCGACCAGATCCCGCCATTCGGCGGTGGTGAGTTGGGCGATGCCATCAGGAACCAGACTGCTCCGCACATAGACGGTGTCTGAGGAGACCGCTATCTCAGGGCAGCTCGCTCCATCCGGGCACGCTTCCGGCCGCTTCCAGTGAAGTGTTTCCATCAGATCTCTTTCTTGATCAGCCGTATGACATCGCGAGACTGGGCCTCCGTCAGTGATCGCTCTGTCATCGTGTTGATGATGTGGCGGTAATTCTCCAGCTGCTTCTGCTCGTGGAGGAAAGCTGGTCCGCCGACCGCGTCGAGCTGGACCGTGTCGAGTCGAGGCACCGGTCCCATCGCGTAGATGATGCCTTGCCCGGCGCCCATGAAGCCGTTGGAGCTGAAGCTGACCACCCGCAGCGTCACGTGGTCCAACTCCGAGTACTCAAGCATCTTGTCCAGCTGGCGCTTTGCTGCGTCACGTCCGCCGAACAGCATGCGCAGAGCAGCCTCGTGCACCAAAGCCGAGTAGGGCCGAGCTCCTTCGCCCATCACCAATGCCGACCGTCGAACCCGATGCTCGACACGGGCCTCCAGGAGGCGCGGTGAGAGCGGCGGGTAGAGATCCTTGAAGATTGCTCTCCCGTACTCCTCGGTCTGCATCGCTCCTGGCACATGCGAGACCTGGTACGTGCGCATTCCTCTGGCGAAATGCTCCATCTCCGCGATGTCGAGGAATCCCGTCGGCACAGATCCTCGGAACTCCTCCCACCAGCCCCGATGGCGTTCCTCGGCCATGACCCCAAGCGCCTCCACGTACTCGGCATCGCCCTCCTCGAACTCGGAGGCGAGCATGCGTACGCGGTCGGCGCTGATCGGGTAGTTCCCCTTCTCGATCTGCGTGATCTTCGTTCTGGCGAAGCCGAACAGCGCGGCAGCTTGGGCGGTCGTGCGGCCAGCGCAGTCGCGCATCTTCCGCAGCTCGGTTCCTACCCGTTCCTGCCTTGCTGATGGGGTAGTTCGTGGTGGCATGCCCCAAGCATCCATCGCGACCCATCGGAGGGTCCAGCAATCCACCGATCGAGTGAAGGCTGGTGGTAGAAGTACCCCAACATGTACCACTCATGCTCTACAGTCGGTGCTGCGCCGATCACTCGCTGGCGCGTCAAATCCCTTACACCGCTGGGAGAATCCCATGCGTAACCTCAACTCGCCCTCCCTCACGATCTCCCGTGAGGCCCTCCGCGAAGCGATGGCCAGGGCCGGATGGCCGCCCTCCGCCATCGCCGACGCCGAACTCGCGCTCGTCGAACTGATCGTCAACGCCTGGCGTCACGGCGAGACGACGTCGCCCGTCGTCCTGATCGTCTTCCTCCGCAACACCCTCCGGGTCACCGTCGCCGACCGCAGCGCGACGCTCCCTGAACCCCGGAACCCCTCCGCCCTCTCCGAGACCGGCCGGGGCCTCCAACTCGTCAAGGGCCTCACCCACCGCTGGGGCGTGGAGCCCCAGAAGCTCGGCAAGACGGTCTGGTTCGAGCTGGACGGTGCCGCGTGAACGCCCTGCATCCGATCCACCCCTCCGACCCCGCGATCCGGCACCTCACCACCCGCCAGATCATCGAGCTGATCGTCGAACTGCGATCCGAGAGCCGCGAATTCGGCCTTCTCTGGCCCTCCGCCAAACCCGGCGAGACCGCGATGAACGGCCGCGTGCTGGTGAACCTCGGCAACATCCCGGCCAGCACGCTCATCAATCTGCTGGCGCTGCTGCGCGACTACAACCGTCACCGGGGCCACCGGTGCTCGGACTGCTGATCCTGATCATCCTGGCGGCCGTCGTCGGGGCGGTCTGCGAAGCCCGGACCCGAAAGGTCCGCAGGGGCCGGTGAGGCATCCTGGTCGCCGTGAACCTCTCCTTCGCCCCGCCGCCCCCGTACGACCTCGGCCCGGACCCGGACCTCCACCTCTGGCTCGCCGAGTGGGTCGAGCTGATGCCCGACCGGATCGTCCACCTCGGATCCGACGACGGCCGCAGCCACGGCCGGTTGTGCTGGGACGTGTTGGAGCCGACCGGCCTGCTCCACCCGCACTGTGGACACTGCAAGCACGGGCACGGGGGTCCGCAGGATGTGCGGGCGATGGAGGCCGCGCTGGCGATCGTGGTGTCGCCGGAGGAGGCGCCACCGTGGATCGCCGGCACCCTCATCCGGGACCTCGTGTACCGGGGCGGGGACGGCCCGATGCGACCGGTGGCCGACGCGATCGGCCTCGGGCTGGTGTCACTGCTGGGCCCGGATGCCCAGTGGCGGGCCAACGGCTCGACGGCGTACGGAGAAGGGCCGCGGGGGCGCGTGTCGTGGCGTTCGGTCACCGAGGCGACGTTCGACGCGGCGATCGTCGGGATCGGCAACGGTCACGCGGTGGTGATCGCAGCGACGGGGGAGGACTAGGTTCTGTACGGCGGATCATCGTCGGAGCCAGAGTCGGATTGATGCGACGGTGACGGTGCCGTGGAAGACGTAGGCGCGCTTGTCGTACCTGGTGGCGACCGCTCGGAAGCCCTTGAGGCGGTGGATTGTGCGCTCGACTTCGTTGCGCCTCTTGTAGGTCTCCTTGTCGAATCCGGTGGGCCGACCGCCCCGGCTGCCGCGCCGCAGGCGGTTGGCCCGCTGGTCGCGGGGCTCGGGGATGGTGTGGCTGATTGCGCGTCGGCGCAGGTAGGCGCGGATGCGGCGCGCGCTGTAGGCCTTGTCCGCGGTGACGTGGTCCGGCCTGGTGCGCGGCCGGCCGCCGCCCGGTCGCGGGACCCTGATCCGTTCCATGACGGCCTCGAACTGTGTGGAGTCGCCGGTCTGGCCCGGTGTGAC